>CAMWWR010000074.1 GCA_947178045.1 uncultured Clostridia bacterium | reverse complement strand
TCATAAAATCGATATTGTCACGGATGCCGGCGGCCGTATCCTGAAAGGCCGGCTGGCCCTCCCTGTGCCCGGGCAGCTTTTCCAGCGAGGCGAGCGTCCGGTCGAGCGAGTCGTAATAATCCGCGACGGCGCCGGGACGGGTAAGCTCCTCCGGCCGCATCGTAAAACGGCTGGAGAGCCACTGGCGGAGCAGCTCGCGGTAGGCCTCGGAGGAGAGGAAGGAAGAATCCTCCTGTCCGCTGTCGGACGCGTCAAGCAGAAGCTTTAAAAGCTGTGCCGCGGTCAGCTCGCCGTCCTTTACCTTTTGGAGTACGGTCTGGGAGAGCTTCCCCTTGAGCTGGTCGGCAAGCTCGGTGCGCAGCCGCTTCGGCAACACCGCGGAGAGCTCCAGCGAGCTGCGGGCGGCTGCGGCGTAAGCGTTCAGCAGAGTATAGATCTCCGGCGTCTGCAGTGCTGCGGGCAGCTGATCCAGAAGCCCGGAGAGCGACTGCTCGGCAAAAGGAACGGTCTGCGGCGGAACATTGACCGCCGCACTTTCCGCCTGTCTGCCGCCGAAGATGGAACCGGCTCCCTGGAGCAGGGAGCGGAACAGGGAGAACGCGGAGCCGGTTACAGCCTGGCCGAGCGCCGCTACCTCTGCGTTTCCGTTCGCCGCTGTGCCGGTGAAACCGCCTGCGGACGGAGCGGCTCCGGCGTTTGCCGGCAGGCCGTCGGGAGCAGCGGGGGCAGCCGGGGCTGTGCCTGCCTCTGCCGATTCGCCGGAAACAGCGGCCGTACCGCTGGAAACCGCCGCACTATCGGAAGCTGTTTCATTGCCGGGAAGGAGACTGCCCGGCGTGCCGTCGGCTTCCGTCGCTTCCTCTCCTGCCTGGGAAGCATCCGCGGAGCCGTCGAGCCGCTCGGCGATTCGGAGCAGCAGCTGTGCCGCCTCCTGAAGTGTTGCCGTGCCGTTCAGCAGAGCCGCGCCCTCGCCGGCGGACAGGTCGAATTGTTCGAGCGTGTCCAGCAGATTCAGCAGCTCGTCGGAGGAGAGCAGCCCGAGGGAGGACAGCGGCAGGGCGGAGGCAGAGGCCGTGTCCGCGGACGGAGGCAGCAGGAGCCGCAGCAGCTGTTCGTTCAGGCGGGCTGCGTCGCTGCTCCCCGCATTTGCCGCGGAAAAAACGGCCTCGGAGAGCTCGGAGGCGGCTTGATCCGCGAGGCTGGCAATGCGGTGCTCGTAGTTCAGATAACGCTCGAGCTGGGACGCGTTTACCTGCGTTGCCGGAAGCTGCTGCTTCTGCAGGATCGCAAGCGTGTGGAAGGAAACGCCGCGCAGTGAGGCCGACTGGCGCAGCAGATTCTGAATGCTGTTTTTATCTACGGAAAGTCCCTGCTCGAGCAGAGCCCGCACCGCCGAGACATTGCGCTCCGATTTCGGCAGGGAGGCCGCCTCGAGAGCCTTGTCGATTGTATTTTCCCGGGAGGCCGAGCGCGGATCGGAGATTACTTTCAGGGCGATGGCGCGCGGATCCGCCTTTGTCACCTGAAAAACCGCACGTTCCCCGATGGACAGGCTTGTCGCGTCGTCAATTCTGCCGGAGAGGACGCGGCTGTCGTCCAGCTGCACTTTGACCTCGTGGTTGCGCAGGTCGATTACCTGTCCGCGCACAACCTGTCCGCTCGAAAAGCCTCTGCCTGCCGGGGGCTGCGAGCCGGATGGAACGCCCGCGGAGCCCGAAGGCGCCCTCTGGGATGTGCCGGAGGGACGGTTCTGCAATGCCGTATGGGGAGAACCGGCGATGCGCCGATCATATTCTGCCATGGGAAGCCTCCTTATAAGTATAAAATAGTCGGTGTGAATACAGTTATTTTATCGGCCAGCCGCAGGATAAAAATAACGGGGAACGGAATTTACAGGCCAATTTTTGTTGCAGTTTCGCCTTCAGCTTCCCTGTAATAAAAGTGATGCACAGAAATCGTAAAAAGCGCAATTTCCTTGCTTTTTCGGCGGGATAATGTCATAATAGCGGCAGGAGGCAGCAGATAAAAGCGGGAAGGAGAAGGCATGGGTTTATCGGAATTTGAAAAGAGAGGAATCCTCGGCTGCGGCGAGGATTATTTCGAAAAAGCGCTGTCTGCGCCGGCATATTTTGTGGATCTGAATCTCGATCAGATCATTGCCTGCATCGCGGACGAGCGTCGAGACTACGATCTGCGGCGTTATTTTAACCGGCTGCCGGACGGGGCGACGGCGCAGGAGCGCGTGAAGGTGCTTCGGGCGCTGGAGGATGAGACGCTGCTGGAGGGGCTTCTGCGTTTTTCCGACGGAATGCTTGCGGCAAGGCAGTATGCTGCGTGCTACCGGAAGGCGGAGTTCGGACTGCAGCGGCAGCGATTTCTGCTCGACTGCGGCGAGGCGTATACAGGAGCGGTGAAGGAGCTCGCCCGCGCGCTCGGGCTCGGGGAGAACGGCGCGCAGGAGGGCAGCGCGTTTTCTTCGGAGGGCGGGCTGCTTTCCGGGCTTTGCGGCGCGCTGGCGGATTATATGGCCCGGCCGGTGTATCGTGAGCTGGCGGAGCGGACTGCGGAGCTGTCGCAGGCGTTTGCAGGGCTGCGCGTCCGGATGGCGATTGTCCGGGACAAGGTGAAGATCACGCAGGAGGAGCCGGAGGACAACTATGCAGAGAAGCTGAAACGCCTGTTTCCGGATCAGTCGGGGCGGACTGAGCAGCTGGACAATCCGTTCCGGACCGAGAAGGAGCCGGGGAAATTTGAGCGGCTTGTGCTCGAGACATTCCGGAAAAGCAGCCCCGGGCTGTTTGATCGGCTGAGGCTTTATGAAAAGGACTTTTCGAAGGAGCTGCCCGGGGGAGCGGAGAATCCGGAGGGCCCGGCGAGAACCGCCGATTTTATGGAGGAATGGCTGCTCGTGCTGGAGCGGCAGCTGCAGGTCTATCTGGCGTTCCGCCTGTTTATGAAGAGAATGGGAAAAAGTGGGTATCCGTTCGCGTACCCGGTATTTTCCGGGGAGGCCGGAGGCGATGTTTTTTACGCCGCGGAGGGCTATGATCTGGCACTGCTGCTGAAAAGCATGTATTCCAGGCAGACGGTTGTGTGCAATGATGTGCGGTACGGAGCGGACGAGGCGTTTCTTGTTGTGACCGGGCCGAACCAGGGCGGAAAAACCACCTTTGCCCGGAGCGTCGGACAGATCGTGTATTTTTCCCTGATGGGGCTCGCCGCGCCGTGCCGCGAGCTGAAGCTCCCGTTTTTTGCGGGAATCCTCACGCATTTTTCAGTGGAGGAGAGTCTTGAAACCGGGAGGGGCAAGCTCAAGGAGGAGCTCGTCCGGCTGGAGCCGATGATGAGAGCGCAGGAAAAAAATAAATTTGTCGTAATCAACGAGCTGTTTACGACTGCGGCCACTTATGACGCCTACATTATGGGCAGGCGCGTGATGGAGCATTTTATGCGTCAGGGCTGTTTCGGCATTTATGTGACGCATATTCAGGAGCTGGCGGATGAAGAGCAGATCCGGGAAGACGGAAGGGGCATTGTGAGCCTGTCGGCCTGTGTGGATCAGACGGACAGCCACATCCGTACCTATAAGATCGTGAGAAAGCCCGCAGAGGGAACGGGGTACGCATACGGACTGGTAGAAAAGCATCATTTGACCTACTCCGAGCTGAAGGAACGGCTGAAAGAGCGCCTTGGATAATGAGGCGGAACAGGTCGGCCGCTGCAAAGTGCGTCGAAGCTGCATATACGGATTGAAGCCCCGGAACAGCAGAGTTCCGCTTTTGACCGGCGCGCAGGAAAGGAGGAGTGGACGTGAAGTCCCTGTTATTGTATGAGGATCGGGAGCTGTCCGCGGAGGCGGGCTACCCGGAAAAGGATGCCATGACGGCCGACCTGAATCTGAAGGTTATTTTCCAGGCTGCCTGCCGCCCTGTCTGGAAGGAGGGCGATTCCTTAAAGCACGCGGAGAAGGAGGATTTCTTCATATATGACGCGATGAAGCGGATCATGCTCGTGCCGCTTTCGAACGGCGGGCAGGTGCGGTATCGCCAGCGAATTTTGAAGGAGCTTCTTGCGCATCCGGGGCTTGCGGCGGCGATGCACGCTGTCGGACAGAGGGCCCAGCTCACGCTGTCCCGCGTCCGGGAGCGCGGCAAGGAAAAGAGAGGGGGCGGGGGAGCCGGCAGCGGGGAGCTGCTCGGCACGTTTGAGCTGCTGAAAACGCTCGTCTCCTGTCTCGATGAATTAAAGGGGCTGCTTGATCAGGAGGAATTCGAGGAGGAGAGCGGGATTTCCTCGCTGAAGCGAAGGCTGGACGAGGAGTACAGTGAGGAATTCCGCGCAC
The DNA here is from genome assembly GCA_947178045.1 of uncultured Clostridia bacterium. Classification (GTDB taxonomy): domain Bacteria; phylum Bacillota; class Clostridia; order Lachnospirales; family Lachnospiraceae; genus RGIG4057. Next base: position 3,450 of record CAMWWR010000074.1, on the reverse strand, counting down.
AGATGCAGGAGATTCTGGACGATATGGAATTTTTCACGGAGGGCGGCAGTGTCGTGCTCTCGATGGGACTTGGGCCGGGAATGAAGGAGGACGGAATATGCCTGAAGCGCATCCGGAGGCTCGGCTATAAGGAGAAGCAGAGCGCGCTTATGGAGAGCGCGGGGAAATGGTATCGAAAGCTGTTTGCGACGGGGATCGTGAGCCTGCGGGAGGAGGTGGAGCTGCGGGAAGCGAGGATGCTCGAGGAAACGGCCTTCTCTTATGTGCTGTCCTGGTTCGGGCCGTTCTTGAAGAACCTCATGGAATTTTTTGAAGCGTTCTCCGTGCATGCCGCGTTCTACCTTGGCTGTATGCAGCTGTGGGAGCGGACTGCAGCGTTCGGCGCGGGCTTCTGCTTTCCGGAGGTGGCGGAGGATGGCGGCCGGGCGGCTGGTACAGAGGAACAAAAATACCCGGCAGGGGCAAAAACAGAGAGCGCCGGCTTTGAGTTTTTCGGCCTGTACGAGCTGAGCATGGCGATCCTGACAAGAAGCGTGCCGGTATCCAATGCCGCCGCGTGTCCGGACTGCCGTCTTCTGGTGATAACGGGCGCAAATCAGGGCGGAAAATCGACCTGCCTGCGCAGCCTCGGGATCGCCCAGGTGATGCTTCAGTGCGGGATGTTCGTGCCGGCGGCATCTTATCGAGGGGGGCTGTACCGCAATATTTACACGCATTTTACCCGCCGGGAGGACGCGGCGATGAATTCCGGCAGGCTGGATGAGGAGCTGCGGCGGATGGACGGGATTATAAGAGGGGTTACGCGGGATTCGCTGCTGCTCCTGAACGAATCCTTCGCTACAACAACGGAGAAGGAAGGCTCGGTCATTGCGATGGAGCTCGTGAGTGCGCTGTATGAGAGCGGGATAACGGTCGCAATGGTGACGCATCTGCTGCAGTTCGCGCGGGAGCTGTACGCGAAAAAGCCGGAGCATGCGGTATTTATGAGCGCGGAGCGCAGGCAGGACGGAACGAGGACCTATCGGATGGTGGAGGCCGCGCCGGAAAATACGAGCTTCGGGCTGGATCTGTATGATGAGATTATAATGCATGGCAAAAAGGAAGCCTGAGGCTTTAAGAAAGCGATGACTGAATCAGCGCTTCCTTAAAAACAGTAATAATATAATTGGATAGAATGGGGAGAAATCCATGGAATATTGTATGGTTTGTGAGAGAATTGACTGGATTAAAAACGGAAAGAATCCATATTTTGTCAAAGAATTGAATACGGGATATGTTGTAATTGGGGATCATCAGCGTATTAAAGGTTATTCTTTGTTTCTGTGCAAGGAGCACGCAACGGAATTGCATTTCCTGGAACCGGATTTCAGGGATGAATTTCTTCATGAAATGGCAATTGTGGCGGAGGCTGTTTACAATGCATTTAAGCCGGATAAGCTGAACTATGAGCTTTTAGGTGCAGGCAGCGGTGTTCATATGCACTGGCATATATTCCCCAGAAGAAAAGGAGACACGGAAACGGGAGGGCCTGTCTGGAAATTAGGTCCGGAATTGGTAGCAGATGAATTTTTGCCGACGCCGGAAGAATTAGATGATTTAAAAAACCGACTTCGTGTAGAATTGGATAAGCTATTGGAAAAGGAAAAATGATTATCTGAATAAAAACAAAAAATAATTCAGATTTGCTGGAGACGGGAAGAAATTTGAAAGTAAACTTTCAAACTATTGATTGGTATGTGCGCTAAAGCGTACAGGGGGGTATAAGTATGAAAAAACAAACAAGATTTATTATGATGGGAGCATTTTTGGTTTTATTAGCAGCTGGCTGTGGACAGGAGAAAATGCCACAGGATGCGGATGCAGGGAATGGACAAATGATTTCGTCCATACCGGATTCGCCGGAACTGGCACAGACTCCATCTGCGGAAATGGATTTTGATGAAAATGAAAAAATGCCCTTATCCATGAATTTTATCCCGGAGGCGGACGAGCCGCTCTGGGCGCAGGATAAAATGGAACTGCATCCGGGCATGGAAGTTGTGGGTGTTTTTGACGCAAGCCGTGAAATCATTCGGCTTTCTTTGGAACAGGGCGATGGCATCATCCGGCTGTTTGTGGACGGTGAAGAAAAACTTTCTGTTCCGGAAACTTGTGAGTTCCGCCTGCGCGATATCCTAAAGGAAGATGCCTGCATGGAACTTCTGGTTGGTGAGTCGGCTTCCATCGTAAGTGGATATAACGGGGAAGAAAGGGAAGGGGTTATGGTAACAGCATACCGCCTTCATCCGGGGGAAATTGCCGTAGTTCCGCTTCTGCCATGTGGGGAGGATAATTCCTTTTTTGTGGAGAAGGGGGACTGGGAGGAAAACCGTATCCGCAACTGGTATTTTGGGGCAGGATTTTTCGCTTATATTTATGATTCTTCTCTGGGAAAATGGGATCAAAACAGTTACCGGATGATGCCGGAAGGGTATTTAATGGCCAAGAGGAATTCTTTGGCTGTGATTTATGTGGACGGGAAACCGCTTGAACTTTCGGAAGAAAATGTAAAGATTGATGAGCGCACAGGGGTCGGGATAGCATTTGAAGTAACAGGAGCCGCTGCAGGTACCACATATTATAATATTTACCGGACGGAGGATTGCGGACAGAACTGGTCATTGGTGACGGGAGATTTTTATTCAGCTTCTGCCAGTATGGAGTATATTTATATATTGGATGAAAATACGATTCTCTGCCGTTTCTGCCCGGACGGGCCGTGGATTGGAAATCCAGTCTATGTGACACTGGACGGGGGAAAATCATGGGAACACATACAAAGTGTAGAGGAAACAGAGAAATACAGTTTTTTATATGGGGAGTATTTGGATGAGTGATGTGTCAAAGAGATGAAATGGGATTTTTGAAAAATATTCCCTGACAAATCCGCAAGCCTCTGAAAGAGGCTTTGCATCCCGCCGGAGGCTCTAAGGAAGCGATGATTGAATCAGCGATTCCTTAGTCATATCTGTATGGTATAGAAAAATGTGCCATGGTATGAATGTCAAATACTGCCAGATGAATAAATCAGACTCATCCGTGGAAAAAATAAGCATTATTTTTTTCATGGAGGCAAGTATATGTATGGTTCCTTTTATGGCTGGTATTTGAAATGTCAGTCTGACACACAGACTTTAGCGGTAATACCTGCCGTTCATAACACAGGGAGGAAACGCATCTGTTCTATTCAGATTATTACGGATAATGATGCCTGGACCGTAACGTTCCCTGCAGATGTATTTCAACGAACGAAAAGGAATATTTTCATTGGAGAGAACAAATTCGGTAAAGATGGTATTTGTTTGGCAATACACACGCCGCAGCTGACCGTTAAGGGAAAATTGAATTTTGGGCCGCTTTGCCCCTTAAAATATGATATTATGGGACCGTTTGCATTAGTACCATTTATGG
>CAMWWR010000073.1 GCA_947178045.1 uncultured Clostridia bacterium | reverse complement strand
CGGTATGACTGGCCACAAATTTCCAGTCCGGATGCTGCTCGTGCAGTAGGCGCAGAGCCGGCAGATAGCTCTCCGGGAAATTCTGTGCCGCCAGCTGCAGCTCAAAATCGTCCGTGACCGCCGGCTGCGTCGGTTCTGGAGTCGGAATCGGCGTCGGCGTCAGCTCCGGTTCCCCCGAGATATTTCCGGTGTCCAGCACCTTTACATACTCCGCATTGATGTAGCCCGAATACTCCACCCCTTCGTCGGAAAAGGTTACATGGCACCAGAGCATGTCCGCATCCGGAATATATTCGAGAATCCGGAACACGCTCTTCTCCGTTACGACAACGGAATAGCCGTTCTCATTCTTCACAAGCCGTGCGCCGTACTTCGGCTCCTGCTTGAGTGCCAGCGCCGTCACTCCGCTGATGGTTCCCTCTCCGATGGTCCCCGGAGGCGGAGTCGGGGTCGAAGGAGGCGTCGGCGCCTCGGCCGTCGGAGACGGCTCTCCGGTCAGGCTCGGAACCTCCGACACGGTCGGAGATGGTGTTCCGGTGCTTCCTTCCGTCGGGGTCGGAGCGGACGTCGCCGTAGGCTTCGGTGTTGCCGTCGGTTTCGGCGTCGCGGTCGGCTTCGGCGTAGGCGACGGACTCGGGGTCGGCTTTGGCTCCGGCTTTGCCGCAAGCGTCAGCTTTGCCGCCTGTGCATAGCCCGTGTAGGTCTTTCCTTCGACCTCCGCGCTGACCTGGAACCACTTCTCTCCGCTCACCGTCGTCTCCGACTTGATCGTTACAAGGCTTCCCTCCGGAATCGTGAGAACATTGCCGTTCGCCTTTGTCACATAGACCGATTTGGCGTTCGCACTGGAGCGCAGCTTCAGCGCTCCGCCGTAAGGCAGTGCGTACGCCCCGGCGTTGTTATCCAGCTGGATATAGGACGCGACGGAATAGCCGACCTGCGTCTTTCCGCCGATCTCCGCCGCGACCCGATACCAGATCTCACTGCCCACGCGCACCTGATTCAGCACCCACAGCTTCTGATTCTTCTTCATCAGCACGACGACCTTGCTCCCGGTCGTAGCCTTCTGGCGCAGATTCAGCTCGTTCGCCGTCACCTTTGCCGCATACTGGAATTCCTGCTCCTTATCCACCGGGACCGGCGTCGGGCCGGATGTCGGCTTCGGCGTCGGACTCGGGGTAACGATCGTCACCTTCTTTATGCCGACGAGCGTTACGTCATTCGAGCGCACATAGCCCTTGTATTTCTTCCCGGAAATCTCGACTTCCACCTGGAACCATTTCACCCCGCTCAGCGTCTTTTCCGCAAGCACCTGCATTTTCACGCTTTTTCCTACGGAGACCGCCTTGCCCTGCGCGTTTTTCACCGTCGCCGACGAGCCCGCCGCGGTATTCAGATTCATCGCGGCATTCGCCTTTACATAAAAGCCCTTGTCCGGCGAAAACCGGATGTAATCGCTGACGGAATAGCCTGTCGTCACCTTCCCGGCAACCGTGACCGAGATCTTATACCACTTCCGTCCGTCGACCGTCTTCTGCCCCTTCACGGTGACCGCCTCGCCGTTTTTCAGAAGCTTGATAATCTGGGCGCTGGTGTCCGGCGAGGTCCTGAGGTTCAGCTCGTTCGCCGTGACAACTGCGGGCATGGCGAGCTCGTAGCTTACGACCTCCTCCCCCGCGGCCGGAGCCGGCGTCGCCGTCGGCTTTGGGGCTGCCGTTGGTTTCGGCGTCGCTGTTGGCTTTGGCGTAGGCGTGGCTGTCGCCGTAACCTTGATATAGGTCCCGAGGCTGTAGCCGGTCACCTTCTCGCCGCGGAACACCGCCCGGATCTGATACCAGCCGTTCTTCTCGGAAAGAATGTCCACCTCCTGATTCTTTGTCAGATACGCGCCGACGCCGTTCACCTTGATCTGCTCGTAGTTCGTGCCCGGGCCGCTCCGGATGTTCAGCTCGTTCGCCGTGCAGACGCCCTTTGACGGAACCGACGCCGCCAGAGCCGTCAGCCTGACCCCCTCCCCGAGTATAGTCATAATATATGGGCAAAGCAATGTCACGCACAGCAGCACGACAAGATATCTTCGGTACCCTTTTTTCGCAGACATGATTTCCTCCACTTCTAAATGCGCCCCCCGCAGCCTCCGTTCTGCATCCGCGGCGCTAAAACGCTAAAATGCGATTCCATTCTACGGCATCATACCGCGGGAGTGTGGCAGCAATGTGTCATTCTTTTAACAATTACTCTACACATGTAGAGGCAGAAAACCAACGCCGGCCGTCCTGTTTCTGTCCGCTCTTTCGCTTTCGCAGACTCACAGGGGTCTGTTCTTCATTGCATTGTCATGCTTTCCTCATTGCTGTTTTGGCTTATCATCATTTGCCTTTCAGTTTACATCATGTAAACCTCTGTTTCGTCTATAGTCTACTGTATGTAAACCGCTTTGTCAAGAAAAACTTCACGATTTCAAATTATCTCACAACAGTTGTCTCGTAACGGCTCAGCTCTCTGCCGTGCGCTGTCCCAGCGCTTCCCTCAGAAGGGCGTTGACCCTTTCCGGATTTCCCTTCCCCCTAAGCACCTTCATCGTCTGACCGACCAGAAAGCCGAGTGCCTTCTCCTTTCCGCCGAGGAAGTCCGCGGCGGACTGCGGATTCGCGTCGATGACGCGTAGCACCGTCTCCCTCAGCAGTCCGTCGTCCTGCACCATGGCAAGCCCGTTTTCTTTGATGTATACCTCCGGATCGACCTGCTCCCGGAATATTTTCTCAAATACCTCCTTTGCCGTCGTCCGGTTTACCGTCCCCGCCTCGACAAGCCGGATCAGCGCGGCAAGCTTTGCCGGCTCCAGCGCCAGCTCCTCCGGTTCCTGCCCCGCCTCCCTCAGGAGGCGCAGCGCCTCGACCATCAGCCAGTTCGAGGCCTCCTTCGGATTGCCGCAGAGCGCCGCCGTCTCCTCAAAAATATCGGCGAGCCGCTTCGAGCCCGTGAGAATCGCGGCGTCGTACGCCGGAATGCCGTACTCCTTCTCGTAGCGCAGCATTTTTGCATCGCGCAGCTCCGGCTCGCGCGCTTTGATTTCGCGAAGCCAATCCTCGCTGATCACAACCGGCACAAGGTCCGGCTCCGGAAAATAGCGGTAATCCTGCGCCTCCTCCTTGCTCCGCATCGCAAAGCTCGTATTCCTGCCGTCGTCCCAGCGGCGCGTCTCCTGCACGATACGCCCCCCGCTCTCTAGCACCTCGATCTGGCGTTTTCTCTCCCCCTCCACCGCGCGCGCGATGGCCCGGAACGAGTTCATATTTTTCATCTCGGTGCGCGTGCCGAGCTGCGTCGAGCCGGCCTCGCGGACGGACAGATTGATATCCGCGCGCAGCGAGCCCTCCTGCATCCTGCAGTCGGACACGCCGAGATACTGCAGAATCAGCCGGAGCTTTTCCAGATACGCCACGGCCTCCCCCGCGGAGCGCATGTCCGGGTCGCTCACAATCTCGATCAGCGGCACGCCGCAGCGGTTGTAATCCACCAGCGTGCAGTCCTCCTGCGGGTCGTGGACAAGCTTTCCGGCATCCTCCTCCATGTGAATCTCATGGATGCCGATCCGCTTTGCCCCCTGCTCTGTTTCGATCTCAATGCCGCCGTTCCGGCAGATGGGCAGGTACAGCTGCGATATCTGGTATGCCTTCGGCAGATCCGGATAAAAATAGTTTTTCCTGTCAAACCGGCAATTTCCCGTGATCTCGCAGCCCGTCGCAAGCCCCGCCGCGACCGCGAATTCCACCACTCTGCGGTTCAGCACCGGCAGCGTCCCTGGCATACCCGTGCAGACCGGGCAGCAATGCGTGTTCGGCGGCCCTCCGAACTGCGTTGTGCAGCCGCAGAAAATCTTTGTTTTAGTCGCCAGCTCCACATGGACCTCAAGTCCTATGACCGTCTCGTAATTTTTCATACCGCCTCCCGCTCTGCCGCTCCCCCGCGGCCGTCCGAAATGCAGCCCGCCGCCGGCAGCCGCCATTGCCGCGTCTGCTCAAAGCTGCGCGCGGCCCGGATAAGCTCACGCTCCCCGAACGGCCTGCCGATCAGCTGCAGCCCGATCGGCAGCCCCGCCCGATCCCGGCCGCAGGGCAGACTGATCGCCGGCAGCCCTGCCAGATTGACGGCCACCGTGTAAATATCGCCGAGGTACATTTTCAGCGGATCGCCGAGGCTTGCGCCCAGCTTTGGAGCGGTGGTCGGCGCGGTCGGCCCGAGCAGCATATCGTACCGCTCAAAGGCCCGATCAAAGCCCTGCCGGATGACCTCTCTGACCTTCATCGCCTTGCCGTAGTAGGCATCATAATAGCCGGAGCTCAGCACGAAGGCTCCGATCAGCATCCGCCGTCTGACCTCCTCTCCGAAGCCCTCGCTCCGCGTCTTTTTATAAACCTCCTGCAGCCCTCCGCAGCCCGGGGCGCGATAGCCGTATTTCACGCCGTCGTAGCGCGACAGATTCGAGCCCGCCTCCGCCGAGGCGATGACATAGTAGGCCGGAATCGCATAATCCACGGCCTCCAGCTCAGATTCCTCCACCTCGGCCCCCTGCTCCTGCAGCACTCCTGCCGCCGCGAGCACGGCGTCCTTTACCTCCGCGTCGAGCCCTCCGGAAAAATAGCCCCTCGGGATGCCGATCCTCATGCCCCTCACACCGCCGGACAGCGCGCTTCCAAACGCAGGGCCCTCCCGCGTCACGCTCGTCGAATCCCGCTCGTCCCGCCCTGCAATCAGCTCCAGCAAAGCCGCGCAGTCCTCGACATTGCGTGCGATCGGCCCGATCTGGTCGAGCGACGACGCGTAGGCGATCAGTCCGTAGCGTGATACTGTGCCGTAGGTCGGCTTGATGCCCGTCACGCCGCAGAACGCGCTCGGCTGGCGGATAGAGCCGCCGGTGTCCGAGCCGAGCGCCGCAAACGCCTCCCCGGCCGCCACCGCCGCTGCCGCGCCGCCGGACGAGCCCCCCGGCACGCGGGTGATATCCCACGGATTTTTTGTCTCCCCGAAAAAGGAGGTCTCGGTCGTGCTCCCCATCGCGAATTCATCCATGTTCGTCTTGCCGAGAATCACGGTTCCCGCGGCCTCCAGCTTCTCGACGACCGCCGCGCTGTACGGAGGCCGGAACTCTTCCAGCATTTTGGACGCGCACGTCGTCCTGACCCCGCGCATGCAGATATTGTCCTTGACCGCAACCGGCACCCCCGCCAGAGGGGATGTGTACCTGCCCTCCCGGATGCCCTTCTGCACCTCGTCCGCCCTGGCAAGCGCTTCCTCGCGCAGCACGGTAATATAACAATGGTATTTGTCCTCTTTTGCGCTGATTGCGTCAAGCTGTGCCTCCACGGCCTCCCGCACACCGATCTCTCCGCTTTTTATCCTTCTGCCGAGCTCCACGGCAGTAAGCCCTGTCAATTTCACCGCATCCTCCCTTCCGCGCTGCCCCTTCGGCCCGTTGTGCTATCTTTTGCCCTTCCTGCTCCTGTCCTGCTCTGTGTTCCGGCCTGTTCCATCCTGCTCTGTCTTTTGCTCTGCCGGTTGTGCCGCCCTGTGTTTTTGACCCTACTCCACCGTCCTCGGCACCCGGAAGGAATCCCCGCTCCTGTCCGGCGCGTTTGCGAGCAGATTCTCCCCGTCCTCCCCGTTCGTCACGACATCCTCGCGGAATACGTTCGTGACCGGCAATACATGGGACATCGGCTCGACGCCGTCCGTATCAAGCTCGTTCATTCGGTCGATGTATCCGAGAATTTCGGAGAGATCCTTTTTCAGTCTCTCCCGCTCCCCGCCGGAAAGCTCCAGCTTTGCCAGAGCCGCCGCATAAGCGATCGTTTCATCCGTGATCATCCTGCATTCTCCTTTTCCTGCAATCGAGCAGCGGAACGCTTTTGTCCGCTGCCCGCCTGCGCGGGGCGCGGGCTGCTTCAGCAGCCAAATTCCTATTCGCGTCCCTGTGCATAAAAAGTCCCGGAGTCCGAACCCATGCCGGGCATGAGTCCAGATTCCGGGACAGAAAATTATGCTCATAAGTTTATCACAGAGGACAGAAAAAAGCAAGAAAAAAAATTCTTGAGTTTCCGCATTTTACATTCCGGGTGTTCGGGAACTGCTTCTTTCTGCCCCGAAATAAAATGCGGAAACTCAAAAAAATTTTACAGCTCTACAGCAGCCTGCGCTCAAAGCCGGCCAGCGCGCCGAGATACCCTGCAATTCCGCTTACTGCCGCCACCGCGGCCGCGCGCGCAAATTCCGAAGCCTTCTCCTGACCGGCGGAGAGCGCCTGCGCCGACAGAAGCTTCGTCGGCAGCCACCCGGCCGCGCCCGGAAGCATCCCCGCCGCATAGCAGCATGCAAGCAGCGCCGCGAGCCCGGCCAGCACCGCCGTCCCCGTTTTTGCAAGAACCGAGAGGAGAAATAGCATAGCGATCAGCCAGAGTCCGAACAGATACGGGAACACGGCCGCCGTGAGAATGCGCGCCGTCCCCCCGTTTTCCCATAAAAACGCATTGTAGGCGAACGTGATTCCAAAGCAGAGCCAGTAGCCCGTCGTCCACACAAGGCAGAGCAGAGCGGCCTTCGCCCCGATCACGCTGCGCCGGGACAGCCCCCTGGCCAGCAGCGGGATCAGCGTCCCGCGCTCGCATTCGCTCGTCAGGCAGCCCCCGAACAGTACAATGAACAGCAGCGCCGCCATCGGGATATTTTTGAAAAACTGCGCCCACGAGGTCTGTGCATCCACTGTGACGGCCGAGACGGCAAGCCCGCTCTCCGCCAGCTGATCCGCCATCTGCTCCATCAGCCACGGCGTCAGCTTCGCGATCGCGGGGTTCATAATTCCAAATAATACAAACACGGCGATCAGGATGAGCAGCCTGCCGCCGCGCACGAGCTCCAGCCACTCCTTTTTGAAAAAAGCCCAAAATCCGGTCTTCATCATATCAGTTCAGCAGCCCGAGGAACATATCCTCGAGCGTCCTCTCCTTTCGCTCGATATAGCGCACGTTGAGCGAGGTACCGGCCAAAAGCCCCATCGCCTCGGACATCCGCCGGTTTCCGCCCTGTGTGTATTCCAGGGTGAACGCGTCGGTGCGGACGCCTCCCGGCAGCAGAGCCGCAAATTCTTCCGCGTCCTCCGCGCGCAGAAAGCCGATCACAAAGCCCTGCTCCTCCCCGGCTCCCTTAAGCTCTGCAAGCGAGCCCTGCTTTACCAGCCTGCCGCTGTGCAGCACCGCGCATTCGTCGCAGATCCGCTCCACGTCCGACAGGATATGCGTCGAAAAAAGCACCGTCGTATGCCCTTTCAGGGCATGCAGAATATCGAGGATCTCCCGGCGTCCGGCCGGGTCGAGCGCCGAGGTCGGCTCGTCGCAGATCAGCAGCTTCGGCTGCCCGAACAGTGCCTGCGCAATCCCGAGCCGCTGCTTCATGCCCCGCGAAAAGCCCCGGATGCGGCGGTCTGCCCGAGTAAGCCCCACAAGCTCCAGCACCTCTGCCGCCCGCCTCTTTCCCTCCCTTTTCGGAACACCGGATATTTCCCCGCACAAAAGCAGGTATTCCGTCGGCGTTAAAAATCCGTAGAACTCCGGCACATCCGGGAGATATCCGATCAGCCGGTTCGTCCGGTTTTTCCCGAACGCGGCGCGCTCCCCGTCCACAAAAATATCGCCGTCGTCCGCGCGCAGCAGCCCGAGAATCAGCTTCATTGTCGTTGTCTTGCCCGCACCGTTCTCCCCGACGAAGCCGAACACCGACGACTCCGGCACGCGAAGGCTCACATCATCGA
>CAMWWR010000072.1 GCA_947178045.1 uncultured Clostridia bacterium | reverse complement strand
GTTGAATTCAACGTAGGCAAACTTTACAAATTCAACCACAGGTTAATATTTTTCGGAGTTTTCCTCCGCACCGCTTTTGAAATACGGCCTGCTGCGGTTGCATATTCCTATATTGAAGTTCCTCGGCTGTTTCAGCAGCACATAGGCAAAGGTCAGAAACGAGACCAGATTACAATCCAGGCAATACTTGTAAATTGCCGCATTTTCCTTTCCCCGCTTCAGCTCTGCCCTTGATATGAACTGAAACTTCAGCAGCCCCGCGATAATCTCCTCCGCGTCCGATTTTCCGATCGCCAGCTCCTCTATAAGTGTATCGCTGTCAATAAACATGTTCCGGCGCTGTTCTGCCAGAAACTCCAGCGCGCGCAGAACCTTCGGCCGCCCGAGGAAGCAAAACAGCTCCTCAAAGCCCGGATCACACAGGGGCGCGGCCGGATCTTTGCAGGTGTACTCCGGCTGCGGCATCAGCAGGAAATACTGCAGAGGCCTGTTCAGCTTCGCCTGAAAAAAGCCTCCCTCATCGGAAACCTGTGTATACATATCATGCATCTGGCCTCCCTCAATTGTCATTTCGGAAACCTCCCTGCTGTTACTGCACCGCGCATAAACACAGGCCAGCAGATGGCATATCCGCCAGGCGCATTGCATCCTCCTTTTTTCTCTCTCGACGTTGCATAAAATTTTCCCGTCCTCATCCCGCTCCGCCCGGTCCAGTTCTTCGGAAAGCAGCTGCTCCAGGCAGGGGCTTTCCTGCCCCCGGCCAAACAGCGTGTCGATCGTTGTGCCGAGCGCATCCGCAACCGCAGGCAGGAGCCCCGCGTCCGGCAGGCTTCCCAGCTCCCATTTCGAGACGGCCTGCGCCGATACGCCGACCGCCTCCGCCAGCTCCTCCTGCGTCATACCCTTTTCCTTCCGAAGCTTTTTCAGACACTCGTTAAATCCGTTTCCCATAAGCCCGTTTCTCCTCCTTATGCTCTTGTACATTTTCCCTAAAACAAGGCCAGAATAGCACGAACCCCGGTTGTGCACAACGGAAGGATTTTCTTTCGATTCAACCTTTGGTTGTTTTTCTTCCCACCTTCCTACTCCAGGATCATTCTCGCAAGCTTCGCCACATCCTCCTCTGTCATAAATGGCAACAGCGGTTTGATCTTCTCTATGCCTCCGGTCTTATAATCTTCAAGTGCAAGCCTTCCTACCTCATCCTCCGCCATAAACGGCAAAAACGGCTTGATTGCTTCCGTACCTTCCTTCTCATAGCATTCGATCGCAAGCTTTCCTACCTCATCCTCCGCCATAAACGGCAAAAACGGCTTGATCGCTTCCGTGCCTTCCTTCTCATAGCACTCGATCGCAAGCTTTCCTACCTCGTCCTCCGCCATAAACGGCAGGAAATCAAGAACTGCCTCCGGTGCGCCCTCCGCAAGGCTTTGCTGTGCAAACTCCCACACGTCGTCCTCACTCATAAACGGGAGCAGAGCCTTAATACTTTGTTTCTCCCTGCTCCATTTTTCCGCCACCTTCCGAATCGCATCTTCGCTGGCAAACGGAGCAATCTGGAGCACCGCCCCGGTTTCGCCGTCTTCTCCGGCCTTTTCCAGAAATCTATTGATATCATCCTCCGCCAGGAACGGAAGGAGCGGAGCAATTTTTTCAATATTGTTCGTGCCCTTCTTCTCAAAAATCTCCTTCACCTGCACCGGCTTCAGCAGCGGAGCCGCCGACCGGATTTCCTCCGGCGATATCTCATTATTTTCCATGTATTCGTCAAGCCCGCCCTCCGCAGCGCTCGTGACAAGCTGTACCCGCTCGCCGAGCAGCTCGTCGATCGTAATTTCAAACATGGATGCAAGCTCCGGCAGCTTTGAAATATCCGGCATGGAATTGCCCCTCTCCCAATTTGAAACCGCCTGATAGCTGATGCCAAGCCGGTCCGCCAGCTCCATCTGGGTCATATTGGCCTTCTTGCGCAGCTCCGCGATTTTTTTCCCGATTTTCAGCATATTAAACATAAATATTCCCTCTCCTTTTCCGATTTTCAGTGTATTAATAAGTATCCCTCCTTATCAATCCCGGGTTCTTCCGCATCTCTGACCGGCTCCCTTCGCCCCTTTCGACAGCCCGATATCTGCCCGCCGGCGCTGCGCGCATTCCCGGTCGTCTCCGCCCGAACCCGTCTGATTTTCTTTCCTTTTTCGTTCCAGGAAGCGCTTGAATCAGCGTTTCTCTCCCGATCAGGCTTGTGTGCACACCTCCGTTATAAATGATTTTGCCCCAAAAAGCTATCAATTTCTCCTTGAGCCGCGAAAAAGCGGCTGCAGGACGGGCTCAAGCAGCAGTTGCAGTCCATGCGGACGTCTGCATACGCCCGGGCAGCACATATCTTCAAGCCACCGGAACAAAAAGCAGGTATCATACATGTTATTTGCTTTTTCCGGCAACGCTATGGATGAAAGATTGTTACAGGGAAGCCGAAGGCTGAACAGCAACGAAATATTTGAAAAGGGAGGCTTATATGAAGCAAAAAACATCCGTATGGTCGGAGTCTGCAAGATCGGCGGCCCGTCCTCCGCTCGAGGGAGATCTGTCCGTCGACGCTGCTGTCATCGGCGGCGGCCTTGCCGGCATTTTAACGGCTCATTTTCTTTCCCGGGCAGGGCTCCGCGTCGCCGTGCTCGAGCGCAGCCGCATCGGCGGCGGTCAGACGAGCGGAACGACCGCAAAAATCACGTCGCAGCACGGCCTGATCTATCATCGGCTGATCGAACAATTCGGCGAGGAGACCGCGCGCGGTTACGCTGCGGCAAACCAGCAGGCAATCGAGGAATATGCCGCCCTGATCGAGGAGCTGCATATCGACTGCGATTTCCGCCGCCGCCCGGCCTTTCTGTATACGACAGAGAACCGGGCGCTGCTCACCCGGGAGCAGGAGGCCGCGGCAAGACTCGGCATCGCCGCCTCCCTCGTCACGGAAACCGGGCTTCCCTTCCCCGTCATGGCGGCGCTTCGCTTTGACGCCCAGGCGTGCTTTCATCCTCTGAAATTTCTGTACGCGGTCGCGGAGCCGCTCGAAATCTATGAGCGGACGGCCGTCCTGCGCGTGGAGGACGACCGTGTCCTCACCTCCCGCGGAACCGTCACGGCAAAGCATATATTATTCTGCTGCCACTATCCGTTTCAGAATGTGCCCGGCTACTATTTTATGCGGATGCATCAGGAGCGCAGCTATGTTATCGCGCTGGCTCCCGAAAAGAACGGCGAGCCAGGCGGCGGCGCATCGGACAGCTCAAAACCTGGAAGCCCCGGAAGCCCTGTATCAGAGAGCTCAGAACCGGAAAGTCCTGCATCGGATAGCGTGATCCCGGAGGGCATGTATCTCGGCATCGACCCGGACGGCCTCTCGTTCCGCCCGTTCGGCGATATGCTTCTGCTCGGCGGCGGGAGTCACCGCACGGGCGAAAACCGGACCGGTGGCCGTTTCGCAAAGCTGCGCCAGGCAGCGGCGGACTATTATCCGTCGCTGCATGAGATCGCAGCGTGGAGCGCACAGGACTGCATCACTCTTGACAGCATCCCCTACATCGGCCGCTTCTCCTCCTCCACGCCAGACTGGTATGTCGCCACCGGCTTCGGGAAGTGGGGCATGACCTCCTCCATGGCTGCGGCCCTGCTGCTCACCGGCCTGATCCGGGACGGCGCGCACCCGTGGGAGCCAGTGTTTTCGCCGCAGCGCTTTTCTCTTTCCGCCTCGGGAAAAACACTCGCGCAGGAAATGCTGCACGCAGCAAAGGATCTCTCCCGCCGGGTGTTCTCGCCTCCGCGGGGTGAGGTCGACGCACTGCCGAAGGGCCATGGCGGCGTTGTCGAGCTCGACGGAGAAAAATGCGGTGTATACAAGGATGAAAACGGAGAGCTTTTCGTCGTATCGATCCGCTGTCCGCATCTCGGCTGTCAGCTGGAGTGGAATCCGGACGAAAAAAGCTGGGACTGTCCATGTCACGGCTCGCGGTTCGACTACCGCGGCAGACTGCTCGACGAGCCGGCCCAGCAGGGTATCGCGGACGGAACCGTCCCGCCGGTGCGCGCAGAGGAGTGAACAACAGGAGTACAGATTACCTGTAAAAAGATTATTGCCAATTACCGGTGCCTGTGCTAGAATAGGGAGAAAAATGTGGAGAGGGGGCTCCCTATGAGTCAAAAACAGACCCGTTCCGTGCAGGATTATTTTGACCTGATCGCGGCAGTACAATATACCGACCATCAGAAGGAACTCAAGCTGAGCCGCAATCTGCTGACGCTGGCCCGCAAACAGCAGAATTCCTACGCCACAGCTTTTGCCTACCTTCATCTCTGCCATGCGCTTTTCTCCCAGGGAAGCCTCCGGGCGGCGCTTTCCTACGCCTGGAAGGGGATGCAGCTCCAGGAGCAGGAGCATTACGACGACCTGCTTATGCTCCAGTACGGGTATACCGCCGTCATTCTTTCCAAGCAGGGCGACGAGCAGTACGCCCTGAAATACTTCTTCGAATCGCTTCAGATCGCAAAACAGAGGCATGACTATATGCACATCGGTCTGACGACAAACAATATCGGAACCCTTTTCTCCGATCTGAAGGACTACGATACCGCGATCGAATATTTTAAATCCGGATACAGCTATTCCAGACTCGCCAAGAAGCAGAAAGCCGACCGCATTTATCCGATCGAGGTCTTTTATATCAATCTTGCCACCGTCTACTGCTATAAGGGGAACGTCCGGACGGCGCTGCACTATCTGGACAAGTGCTGCCGTCTGCTGACGCCCGAGCGCTACAAGGCGTACGAGCTGAATATCGAGACGATCCGGGCCCAGATCGCACTGCGCCAGGGTGACTCCGAGGCCGCGTGCCGCAGCGCGCTCACGGCCAGCCGGCTCTGTCTTGCCTCCTCCTACATCCAGGAGCTGTTTCCGGCGTACATCGAGCTGGCCGAGCTTTTTCTCCAGCTTGAAAAGTACGACGATGTCAAAATCATGCTAGATCAATGCCGTTCTCTGATGGAGCGCGAGCAGCTTCCGGAACGCCGGCTCCAGTTTTACGGCGTATGCATCCGCTACTGCAAGGCCGTCGGGGAGGACGAGGAGCTCGCCCGCTGCTACAGGGCCCATTATGAATGGCAGGAGCGCCAGAATGCCATTCTTGATTCCATGCGCGTCTCCAGTATAAAAATGCGTCTGAAGCTGCAGAAACTGAACGAAATGCAGGCGTCCATTGAGGAGGAGAACGCCGTTCTCCGCTCTCTTTCCCAGGAGGACGAGCTGACCGGCGCATACAACCGCCACGGTCTGAACACGCTGATCGATTCCGTATACCGCCGCGCGCAGAACGAACAGCAGTCCTTTGGCCTGATCCTGATCGACTGCGATTATTTCAAGGAATACAACGATATTTACGGGCATGTCGCGGGTGACCGCTGCCTGCACGACATCGCCGCCGTGCTTTCCGAGGCCGCACAGGACCGCGGCTATGTCGTCCGATACGGCGGCGATGAGTTCTGCCTGCTGTTCCGGGGACTTCCGGATGAGCTGTTCCGCCAGATCGCCGAGACGATATGCGAGCGCATGCGCAGCCTCGCGATTCCTCATGTGGGCTCCGCTGTCGCGGATCATGTCACCGTGTCGGCCGGAGGCATAAACTGTATTCCTTCCCCGACCGCTCAGTTTTTTGATTATCTGCACGCGGCCGACTCCGCGCTCTACAGGACAAAGCATCTCGGACGGGACGGATTCTCACTTTCCTCCTCCCTGTAACACGATTTCTCAGGCATAAAGCTCCCCCTTTTTCATACTATTTTATGAAACCATCGCCGGGGGAGCTTCACAGACGGCTCCCCGGAATCCTTTTCATTTTTCCACAGGGGGGCTTTTATGAAGTATTGCGTGTTTGACGACAGGACAAAGGACTATCTCTGCTGCTATTATTCCATTCTCGACAACATGATCCAGAGCATGGAGGGCGCGGACACAAACGACAGCATTTCCCACAATTTCATTGTGCAGATGATACCGCACCATCAGGCAGCCATCGAGATGTCCGACAGTCTTCTGCAATATTCCGCCTGGCTTCCGCTACGCCGGATTGCGGCAAATATCATTTCATCTCAGACAAAGGGCATTAACGACATGTGCCGCATTGCAGAATGCTGCGATAAACCGTCCAGCTGCTGTGATCTGACACTGTATCAGCGGCGGCTTCAGAATATCACGCACACCATGTTCTGTGAGATGGACGGGATACGCTCCTCCAACAATATTAATGTCAATTTTATGCGCGGGATGATCCCGCATCATCTGGGGGCGATCCGTATGGCCGAGAACGCGCTGCACTACGGGCTCTGCTCCGAGCTGATACCGATCCTGGAGGCCATCATCATCTCCCAGCGCAGGAGCGTTCAGGAAATGCAGCGGCTTCTGCGCCTGGCCGGCTGCTGAGCCTTTTTCGCCACAGAGCGAAAAGGCCCGCTCCCGCTGCCAGGCGGTAAAAAATCGTCCTGCAAAAAAGGCCCGGGGCGCGGCACTCTTCAAAGAATGCCGCACCCCGGAACCGGAGTCGGAATAATTATTCTGCCGCGAAACGAAAAGCCCCGCTTCTGCTAAAACAGTTTCTTCAGAAAATCCGCAGCCCCGGCAACCTTATCCACCGAGACCTTTGCCTTTACGCCCTGAACGACCTGGTTCACAACGTCATCCGGCAGATCAACGCCGATTACCTTCTCCACAGCCTGCACCGGATTTTCGGAAAAGAGCTTCTTGACCGCATCGTCCTTCGTCACCTTCTCCACAACCTTATTGATCTGTTCTTTGATGTCCATTTTGAAATCCTCCCGAATCAATATTTATCGCCGCGGCCGTACACGCGAATACGCCGGCTCCCCGCGCGCCGTCCCGACGAGAGTACATGAACAGTATAACGGAAAAATTCCGAAATAGCAAGCCCGTCATGGCGTGCCCAGCCAAAAAAGCATGTAAGCGCCGTCGTCATTTATATCTCCTGGACTGCATTTCAAACATTTTAGCATATATCCCATTGTTCTTCATTAACTCGTTATGCGAACCGTCTTCCGCCACCTTTCCGTTTTGAATCAGAATAATCCTGTCCGCCATTTTGGTTGTCGATAACCTATGCGAAATGATAACAATCGTCCTCTCCGTCAGCATATTGAACACAAGTTCATTAAATTCACTTTCTGCTTTCGGGTCCAACGCACTTGACGGCTCGTCCAGAATCACCATTCTTTTGTCACGGAACAATACTCTTGCCAGTGCCAGTTTTTGTTTTTGTCCCCCGGAGAATACCACACCGTCGCCATTGAATTCTCTCGAATAATCGCTGTCTCCCTTATCAGGCAGGCGCTCTACCACATCACTCAGCCCGACCATATCAAGCGCCTTATCCAAGTCAGCACCTTCCGCTTTTTTATCAACAATATCCATTTTAACGTTCTCATACAGCGTTAACGCAAACAGCTGGAAGTTTTGAACCAATATACTGCATATATTCTTTCGGTAGAACTCCACATCATAGTCCCGAATATCAATTCCATTTACCAGAATTTTGCCGTTGTCAGGATCATACAGTCTCAGCAAAAGCTTAACAAGCGTACTCTTTCCGGCACCATTGTTGCCGACGATTGCCACTTTTTCATTTGCCTTGATTTTTAAATTCAATCCATTTAAAATTTTGTGTCCCCCGTCATACGAGAAAGACACATCGACAAACTCAATCGTGATCGGCGTATCGGCATTGTTTTTCAGCCCCCTATCTGATACGATACTGTTTTCAATTTCCATGAAATGAATAAACTTCTCGATGTATA
>CAMWWR010000071.1 GCA_947178045.1 uncultured Clostridia bacterium | reverse complement strand
TGTCCAACTCTTACGGTATGCCCTGTATGGATTTTGCTATCTTCGCTTGACCTCTGTTGATGATATAAGCATATCATTAGTCCCCTAATAAATCTATTGACATATTCAACAAAATTAGTCCCCTGTTTTTGGCGATTTTATATATAGTCCCCTATTGATGTGAGTGGTATAATAATTTTATAATGGGGGGAGCTTTTTAAATCCATAAAGAAAGAGAAAGAGGGTACTGTATGGCATATAGTCAAAAACAAAAAGAATACACAATGAACTACATGAAAGAAAATCTTGATGAAATAAAATTTCGGGTTCCCAAAGGACAAAAAGCAGCAATCAGGGAATATGCAGAAAAACAAGGGGAAAAACTTACTCCGTTTATAATCCGGGCAATTACTGAAACGATGGAGCAGGATATGAGAACGCCCGCAGAAGGCAAAAGACAACTTTCAGCGGCGATCGCCGATCTGTTGCCTCCGGACGCATTGAAAGAGGCACAGAAGGCTGCGGGGCGCACGGGTGAGAGCGTCTCGGAGTTTTGCTCAAGGGCTGTAAAAACACAGGCAAAGCGGGATGAAACTGCCCGACATATAGGAATTGATCCCGTCACAAATGGCGAATTGATGCAGAACGTCAAAGATGAATAAGTCGAAAAGCGAAGTCTTGTCACTTCTGGCAGGACTTTTTCCATACACTGATCGTGTCCCGACCTGAATGACAGCATAATCTACGGAATAACAGATAAGGTATGGGAAGGCGGTAGTCTAAAACAGAATATCTTTATCTGGCAAGAACATCGCTCTCTTTGACTTGATATCGTAAAGCCTCTATGGTATTATCTAGAGGAACTTGGCTCCTTAATATAGAAAAGGGCAGGATAAAAATAATTTTTCCCGGATTTTGTCCATGAAATCCGAAATCTATGTAAACGCCGTCTTTGATACAATTCGATTTTGCCTTTGTACTTTTTGATTTTGCCTTTGTACTTTTTGATTTTGCCCCATAGAAAAATCAAATTGTAGAAAAATGCTGTAGATTGAATTATTCATGTCACTGTGGTATAATCCATTCTCAGTTGTGCAGCAAAAACCAAAATGAAACAATAAAAAGTGAGGCAGAAAAAATGATTGTTTGGATAGATGGAGTCAACGGTGTAGGGAAATCCCATGTAGCTGAAAAATTATCAAAACTCTTAGCAAACAAAAATGCGGAATACGTGGAATCTGATTTATACTGGATGGATCTCATTCAAGATGACTTTCCAAAAGCCCTTTCTGGGTTTGATCCATATTGTAACAAATACTTCCTTGGCAATCTTCGGGAAGCATTAAAAGAAAAACTGAATAATTTCGGCAAGATGCCTATAGTGTCGGTATCGCTTGTAGATAAGCTATGCCAAAAAGAGCTTCTGGATTATTTTGAAGATAAAAAAATTCCCATGCTTCATATTATTCTTGAAGCTGAAAAGGAAACTATCATATCCCGCATAGAAAATGATCCAAGCCGAGACAAAAGCGCACAAAACCAGCAGAAATCCAAAATACCTTGGCAGATGCAATATTTGAAAGTCGAATACCCGGATGCTGTAAGAATCAGCACAGAAGATAAGACTTTGGACGAAATAGCCAGTGAAATCATGGCTGTGCTACAGATATAATGTTTCAGCCTTTCCAGCCTTGAAATATACTGAGTGATAACTTTCAGTTTGCTAGACAGAATCCCCCGCTGCCGTGTTTCTTTCCGACTCCGGGGGATTTGTGCTTTCAAGCCTTTATCTCCATCCCATTCTTAAAGGTAAACCGGATGTCCTCTCTGCTGTACACCGTGGCGTAATCCACAAGGCTGTACCAGTCATCCACTTTAAATTTCGTGATCGGGCCGTCCATCTGCTCCAGGCAGGAAACAAACCGCCCGATCTTCTCCCGCTTTGCCTGCCGCTCGGTGAAGGCGCTGCAATAGATATAGCAAGTTGCACCGGTGCAACCACCAAAGGAGGATGTTCGTCGATGGCATCCTCCATACTTTTTAGGAGAAAAATTATTCATTGTATATTGATTTATTCTGTGTTACACTGCAAAAAACGAAGAGATATCAGTGCTAGGGGCAACCGAAGTTCGGAGGGCCGGACGGCGAGCTTGGCGCCTGCATGCGTTATCTTTCCCAGCGCTACGCGATGAAAAACCGTCAGGTGGCCGGCGTGCTGACCGACATCGGTACGGAGGAGCTGGCGCACATGGAGATTGTCTCGGCCATCGTTCATCAGCTGACCCGCAATCTGACGGCGGAGCAGATCGAGGGGACGCCGTTCGCAAATTACTATGTGGATCACACGCTCGGTATCTGGCCGCAGGCGGCCTCGGGAGCGCCGTGGACGGCCACCTATTTCCAGTCCAAGGGTGATCCGGTCACCGATATGCATGAGGATATGGCAGCAGAGCAGAAGGCGCGCAGCACATACGAAAATATCCTGAGACTTGTGCACGATCATGATGTCTGCGATCCGATCCGTTATCTGAGAGAGCGCGAGATCGTGCATTATCAGAGATTCGGTGAAAGCCTGCGGCTGGTGCAGGAGGAACTGGATTCGAAGAATTTTTACGCGTTCAACCCGGCCTTCGATAAGAAGTGCTGAGCAGCCGGCAATTGGTTGAAACGGATGACGGACCGGCGGCTCCGCCGGTCCGGGAAAACAGGGGATAAGGAAAGATGAACAGAGATTTGACAAAGGGGCCGGTCGTGCGCTCCATGCTGTGCTTTGCGGCTCCAATGATCCTGGGAAACCTGCTGCAGCAGTGCTATAATATTGCGGATACGCTGATCGTCGGGAGAGTTCTCGGAAGCGATGCCCTGGCGGCCGTCGGGTCGGCGTTCACGCTGATGACCTTTTTGACGTCCATTCTGCTGGGGCTCTGCATGGGCAGCGGGGCGGTGTTTTCCATCCGGTACGGACAGCGGGACGACGAGGGGCTGAGGGAGGGTGTATGCGCGTCGTTCGCGCTGATTGCGGGGCTGACGGTTCTGCTGAATATCGCCGCGTTTGTCTGCCTGGACGGCATCCGCGTGTTCCTGCAGGTGTCGGATGAGGCGGTATGGCGGCTTATGCGGGAGTATCTTGCCGTTATCTTCTGCGGGATCGCCGCGACCTTCCTGTACAATTATTTTGCCTCGTTTCTGCGCGCGGTTGGCAATTCCGTTGCGCCGCTGATTTTCCTGGCAGGGGCGGCGGGTCTCAATATTGCGCTGGATCTGTATTTTGTGCTTGCGCTGGGGCGGGGAGTGTCCGGGGCTGCGGAAGCGACGGTAATTTCTCAGTATGCCTCGGGGCTCGGGATCGCAGGGTACACCCTGGCGAGATGTCCGCAGCTTCGCGGACTTCGAAAATACCGGCGGATTCGCTGGAGCTGTATCCGGGAAATTGCCGGATTTTCCGTTCTGACCTGCGTTCAGCAGTCCGTAATGAATCTTGGGATTCTTATGGTGCAGGGGCTGGTCAACAGCTTTGGGCCGACGGTGATGGCGGCGTTTGCGGCGGCGGTCAAGATCGATGCCTTTGCCTATATGCCGGTGCAGGATTTCGGGAATGCATTTTCCACCTTTATCGCGCAGAATTACGGCGCAAAAAAAGAGGAGCGCATCCGCGAGGGGCTGAAGGGCGCCGTGATCTCAGCGCTGCTTTTCAGCATCGTGATCTCGGCGGCCGTGTGGCTCCTTGCCCGCCCTCTGATGGGACTGTTCGTGGAGGCGGAGGAGATCGGAGTCATCGCGGAGGGAGTCCGCTATCTGCGCATTGAGGGGGCCTTTTACTGCGGGATCGGCTGTCTTTTTTTGCTGTACGGGCTGTACCGGGCGCTCGGAAGGCCGGGAATGTCCGTTGTGCTTACGGTCATTTCGCTCGGCACCAGAGTGGTGCTCGCCTATGCGCTCTCCGCGTTGCCGGCGTTCGGGGTTGCCGGAATCTGGTGGTCAATACCGATCGGATGGTTTTTGGCGGATGCGACCGGAACGGCATATTATTTGCTTCGGAGAAGGCGGCTGTTCTCCTGGAAAAGGACAAGCTGAAATGTCTTGAAATTATCCCCGTGCGGTCTTATAATGCGGAGAGAACAATATTTTATCCGGCGGCCGCAGAGGACGTCCGGATGCGGCGGAGCAGAGCTGTTTGGGCGGGCAGCGGAGAAAAACGTTTTCCCTGCCTGATAAAGAGAGAGTGTGCCGCGGCAGATCGGAGGATTGCTTTATGGAAAATCAGGATTGCATGGCGGGGAAAATGGTTGCCCGGCTGATCAGGCGGGGCTGGCATATCGCGTTTGCGGAGTCCTGCACGGGAGGGCTGGCGGCGGCTGCGCTGGTGGAGGTGCCGGACGCGTCCCGGGTGCTGGACGAGAGCGTCGTGACATACGCGAACGAGGCCAAAATAAAGTATCTCGGCGTGAGGCCGGAGACGATAGAGGCGCATGGGGTCGTGAGCGAGGAGGTCGCGGGTGAGATGGCGTCGGGAATTGCGCGCGCGGCGGCCGCTCAGGTCGGTGTCGGGATCTCGGGCATTGCGGGCCCCTCCGGCGGAACGGAGCAGAAGCCGGTCGGGACAGTATGCTTCGGCTTCTGGATCAACGGCCGGTGCGAGACAAGGACAATGCAGTTCGGGAACATCGGGAGAAACGCGGTGCGGCGCAAAAGTGTGGAGTATGTGTATCGGACGCTGGAGGAGCTAACAGAGCAGGATTAAGGAAGCGGACAGCGGGCAGCAACATTTGCAGCAGAATAGTACCAGGCCGCAGAGGCGGCAGTGCGAAAACGACGAGAGGAGCGAAAGCAGAGCATGAAACGGGAGCGATACGAAAAAATCCGGAGCCGGCTTGAGGAAAAGCCGGGGCGGCTTGCCTGCCTGCGGCTGCTGTACCGTGTGCTGCCGCCGGTCGTGGCGGCGGGCTATGCGGTCTGTCTCGCGCTCAGCGCCGCCGCAAGCAGAAAGCTGCTCGTCTGCAATCTCGTCGTCCCGGCGGCCGTGTTCGCGCTGGTCACGGTCTTCCGCGCGGCAGTGGATCTGCCCCGGCCGTATGAGGTGTGGAAGCTGCCGCCGCTGGTTCCGAAGGACAAAAGGGGGCATTCCTTCCCGAGCCGCCACGCGGCCAGTGCGGGAGTCATCGCAATGGCGTGGTGGCAGGTCAGCGTTCCGGCGGGAGCGCTGTTTCTGCTTATCGCGGCGGGCATTGCGGCGAGCCGGGTGCTGGCGGGCGTACATTTTGTGCGCGACGTGGCTGCGGGGCTGGCGCTCGGCGTAGGAGCCGGAGTGCTGGCGATCATGCTCGGAGGCTGAGGCCTGGATGCCGGTGTGCGCCCATGGTGGACAGGTTCGGTAAGTGGACGGCTGCGGGCGCGGATTTTCGTGCGGTTTTACTTGACGAAACGGGGATTTCCGGGTAAACTTACACTATAAATATTCCGAAAAATCGGGCGAAGAAAGCGGAGGTATCAGTAAGATGGGTATTTTATCGAGATTTAAGGATATTATGTCGGCGAACATCAACGCGCTGCTGGACAAGGCAGAGGATCCGGAGAAAATGATCGACCAGTGCCTGAGAAATCTCAACGACGATCTGGGCAAGGTAAAGGCGGAGACTGCAAGCATTATGGCGGAGGAGGCAAGGGCGAAGAGAGAACTCGACGACTGCAGCGAGGAAATCGACAAAATGCAGAAATTCGCCATCAAAGCGCTCGAGAAGAACAACGAGGATGACGCGAGAAAGTTCCTCGAGCAGAAGGCGATGCTTTCCGCAAAGCAGGCCAGCCTGCAGGAAACCTGGGAGCTTGCGCACACGAATGCGGAGCACATGAAGGAGATGCACAGCAAGCTTGTTGCCGATATCAATGAGCTCGAGTCCCGCAAGCAGATGATCAAGGGCAAGATTGCGGTGGCGAAGACTCAGGAGAGAATCAATAAGCTCAACGACTCCGTGAACAGTGCGAACAGCTCGATCGCAAGCTTTGAGAAGTATGAGAATCTCGCAAATAAGAGGCTGGACGAGGCCAACGCGATGGCCGAGCTCAACAAGGCGGAAAAGAAGGACAGCATCAAGGATCTCACGGCCAAGTACTCTCAGGGCTCGGATGTGGACGACGAGCTGGCTGCGTTAAAGGCAAGCCTCGGAAAATAAATTGACAGGTATCGGCCTTCTGGCCGGCCGGAAACTGCCGCGGAACATGACTGCTGCCTGCGGCAGTTTTGTTATCCGGCGGGAGCGGGACGGTTCATGAGGAATATGGAGTGAAGATATGGTCGTTCAATATAAATGTCCGGGCTGCGGCGCGGATATGCAGTATGACAGCCGCTCAAAAAAGCTGAAATGCAGCAGCTGCGGCAGAGAGACGGATATCGAGGAAGCGTCCTACGAGGTGCCGGACGCGGAGGGGGGCGGCGAGGCGGATGCGCCGGAGCTGTCGCCCTTTTCGGCGAATACGATCAAGGACGAGACGGAATTTGAGGAGCTTCAGGCCGAGCCGGGCTTCGGCTCCTTTGACGGGACGGCCGGACGGCAGTACGCCTGCCAAAACTGTGGCGCGGTGGTGATCACGACCGCGGACACAGCGGCGACGCATTGCAGCTTCTGCGGCGCTCCGGTCGTGCTCGGAGACCGCCTGAGCGGAGAGCTGGCGCCCGCGAAGATCATCCCCTTTACGATCGGAAAGGAGCAGGCGCAGGAGGAGTTCCGGAAATGGTGCGGCGGCGGCAAGCTGACACCGCGCGATTTTATGACGGCGGACCGCATCAAGAGTATAACAGGGATGTATGTCCCGTTCTGGCTGTACGATATGGGAGGAACGGGTGAGGCGGACTGCACCGCGACCCGCGTGCGCACCTATACGCGGGGGGACTACATATATACCGAGACGAAATATTATCATGTATACCGCAGAGTCAGCATGGCGTACTGCATGGTTCCCGCGGACGCCTCGGAAAAGATGGACGACACACTGATGGACTGTCTGGAGCCGTTCCCTTCCGACCAGATGAAGGATTTCAAGCTGCCGTATCTGGCGGGCTATCTGGCAGAGAAATACAATTACAATGACGAGCAGCTTCTGCCGAGGGTAATGAAGAGGGTGAACTCCTACGCGGAAGCCTATCTTCAGTCGACGATCCAGGGCTACACGTCGGTCACCTGGAATCGGAAAAGTATCGATCTCAAAAAGGTCAACGCGCGCTATACGCTGCTTCCGGTCTGGATGGTCTGCTACGACTACCGCGACAAAGAGCATGTGTTTGCGATGAACGGGCAGACCGGCAAGATCGTGGGCAGCCCGCCGCTCTCAGCAGGAAGAATTGCGGCGTGGTTCACGGGGATCAGCGCGGGTGTTTTTGCGCTGCTGCGGGTTATAGCGTTGTTTTTGCGATAGGGAGATGGAGAGTTGAGAATGAGACGAATTCGTAATATAACTGTTCTGCTGCTCTGCGTCATGCTCGCGCTGCTTTTTGTCCCGGGGCGGGCGGAGGCGTCGGAGGCCAGAGAGGGAGTTTACGTCTACGACGACGCGGAGCTGTTCTCCTACACGGAAAGGCAGCGTCTGGCGGAATATCTGGAAAAGTGCGGGCAGAAGGCGGGAATCGGAATTTATGTTCTGACATCGGACAATTCGGAGAGCGGCGCGAGCGACCAGTATCTGGAGGATTTTTATGATTCCGGCTATGACAGCGGACAGATCGTGAAGGATGCGGTGCTGATGCATATTGATATGAAGGAGCGCTACGTCAATATCCAGGCATACGGGAAAGCGGAGGAGAAAATATCCGACGATACGGGAGAAAAGATCCTTGACGCCTGCTATGAGGACCTTGGGCGCGGCAATTATTACAGCGCCTGCACCACCTATGCGGACAAAGCGAAAT
>CAMWWR010000070.1 GCA_947178045.1 uncultured Clostridia bacterium | reverse complement strand
TTCGGATCCCGGAATTCCTCCTCAAACACGATCCTCGAGCCAACCTCCTCGACCAGACCGCTCTGTCTCGGAATTCCGAACTTTCCGGTAAAGCCGTTGCGGATATGCGCGATCACCGATATACTTCGCTCCTCCATAAAAGCTCCTTCCTCTCCGCCGAACTTCAGGCCCTTTACCGGCCTCTGCGCATATTATAGCCGAACGTCCGGCTTCTGTAAAGAAGCATGCAGGCTCTGCCTTCTTTTTTCCGAGAGCTTCTGCTCAAACCGATCCTTCCTTGTATCCGAGGGAACCGCCGTCGGATAATTCCCGTCAAAGCAGGCGCTGCAGTACCCGCAGCTCCCGCAACCTCCGAGCAGCGAGCCGAGCTCCTCTGCCGGAAGATAGCCCAGACTGTCCGCCCCGATGATTTCTGCCGTTTCCTCCGCACTGTGATGGCAGGCAATCAGATGCTCCTCCGAATCGATGTCCGTGCCGTAATAGCAGGGATGCAGGAAGGGCGGCGAGGAAATGCGCAGATGAACCTCCTTCGCCCCCGCCTCCCGCAGAAGCCTCACGATGCGCCCGCTCGTCGTTCCCCGCACAATGGAATCATCCACCAGCACCACGCGCCTGTCCCGGACGCTCTCCTCCACAGCGCTCAGCTTGATCCTCACCTGGTCGAGTCTTTCGCTCTGTTCCGGCGAAATAAAGGTTCTGCCGATATACTTGTTTTTGATCAGGCCGATGCCGTAGGGAATCCCGGACGCCATGCTGAAGCCGAGGGCGGCGTCCAGCCCGGAATCCGGCACCCCGACGACGATATCTGCCTGCACCGGATGCTTCTGCGCAAGAATCTTCCCGGCCCGCAGCCGCGCCCCATGCACCGACACCTCGTCGATCACCGAATCCGGCCGCGCAAAGTAAATATACTCAAAAATGCAGAGCCTTTTTTCTTTTTTGCCGCAGTGTTCCCTTCTCGAGACAATGCCGTCCCTGCCGAACACCAGGATCTCCCCCGGCTCCAGATCGCGCACGAATTCCGCGCCGATCGCCTTCAGGGCGCAGCTTTCCGAAGCCGCGGCGTACATCCCGTCCGGCGTCCTGCCGTAGCACAGCGGACGGAACCCGTAGGGATCCCTGGCACAAATCAGCTTCTGCGCCGACATCAGCACAAGGGAATACGCCCCGTCCAGCATATTCATGGCGGCGCTGAGCGCATCCTCGATGGAAGGGGTGCGCAGCCGCTCCCTTGTCACAATATAAGCGATGGTTTCGGTGTCACTCGTGGTATGAAAAATAGCGCCGGACAGCTCCAGCGCATTGCGCAGCTCCGCCGCATTGCTGAGATTTCCGTTGTGCGCAAGCGCCATCCTGCCCTTTTGATGATTAACCTCAAGCGGCTGGCAGTTGCTGCGGCTATTGCCCCCGGTCGTGCCGTAGCGGACATGTCCTACCGCCATGCTTCCCCTGGGCAGGCGGGAAAGCGTATCGGCGGAAAACACCTCGCTGACCAGTCCCATATCCTTATGGGAGAAAAACACGCCGTCATCATTGACCACGATGCCGCAGCTCTCCTGTCCGCGGTGCTGCAGGGCGTACAGTCCATAGTAGACAAGCCCTGCCACATCGGCATTTTCCGGGCCGATCACGCCGAATACGCCGCATTCCTCATGAAGGCTCATACCGCGCCTCCTCTCCGGCGGGCCGCCGCTTCGATAAAGCCCAGGAAAAGCGGATGCGGGTGGTTCGGACGGCTCTTAAACTCGGGATGGTACTGAACGCCCACATAGAACGGCCGGTCGGACAGCTCCACGGCCTCCGCCAGCCTGCCGTCCGGGGAGGTTCCGCTTATGACAAGCCCCTTTTCCTGCAGCAGCCCGCGGTAGTCGTTGTTGAATTCGTAGCGGTGCCTGTGGCGCTCGCTGATCAGCCGCTCCCCATAGCAGCGCTCCATCGTCGTCCCGGCGGCGATCACGCACGGGCAGGCCCCGAGCCGGAGCGTCCCGCCCTTATTGATCTCGCCGCTCTGCCCCGGCATAAAGTCGATGACCTTGTGCGCGCACTGCCCGGAAAATTCTCCGGAATCCGCGTCGGGAAGACCCGCGGCATTTCTGGCATACTCGATCACGGCCACCTGCATGCCGAGGCATATCCCGAAATACGGAAGCCCGTTCCTCCTTGCATAGCCCGCCGCAAGTATCATCCCTTCAATCCCGCGGCTGCCAAAGCCGCCCGGGACAAGAATGCCGTCCAGACCACCCAGCAGCTCCCCGCAGCTCTTCTCCGTGATCTCCTCCGAGTCGATCCAGGAAAGCTCCACGCTGACCTGATGATAGCAGCCGGCATGGCGCAGGGCCTCCGCTACGGAAAGATATGCGTCGTGCAGGCTCACATACTTGCCCACAAGGCCGATTTGCACCGTCCCGTTCCGTATCGCCCCGCGCTCCACCATCTGCCTCCATTCGCGCAGGTCGGGCTCGGGCGCATCAATCCCGAGCTCACGGCAGACAACCGCGGAAAAACCGGAGCGCTCCAGCATCAGCGGCGCTTCATAGAGGTTGGGAAGCGTCCGGTTTTCGATCACACAATCCGGCTTCACATTGCAGAACAGCGAGATTTTCCGGAAAATGGCGTCCTCCAGCGGCTCATCGCACCGCAGAACAATGATATCCGGATTGATCCCCATACCCTGCAGCTCCTTTACGGAATGCTGGGTCGGCTTGGATTTATGCTCGTCGGAGCCGTGCAGGAACGGCACGAGCGTCACATGGATGAACAGGCTGTTTTCCCGGCCGGCCTCGAGGGAAATCTGCCGCACTGCCTCAAGAAAAGGCTGGGATTCAATATCGCCGATGGTGCCGCCGATCTCGGTGATAATGACATCCGCACCGGTTTTCTTCGCCAGGCTGTAAACGAACGCCTTAATCTCATCCGTGATATGCGGAATAACCTGAACCGTTGTACCCAGATACTCGCCGCGACGCTCCTTATTCAGCACGTTCCAGTATACCTTGCCGGTTGTGAGGTTGGAATACTGGTTGAGATCCTCGTCGATAAAACGCTCATAATGCCCGAGATCCAGATCCGTTTCGGTTCCGTCCTCAGTCACATAGACCTCGCCGTGCTGGTACGGGCTCATTGTCCCGGGATCGATATTGATATACGGATCCATTTTCTGCGCAGCCACCTTCAGCCCCCGCGCCTTGAGCAGCCGGCCCAGGGACGCGGCGGTAATACCCTTGCCGAGCCCCGAGACAACACCTCCGGTAATAAATATATACTTCGCCATAATTTTCTCCTCTACACCTATGCATATCGCAGACCTGTCTGCGATACTGCCTTTCATCACACGGGAAAGAGCCCGGAATACCGGACTCTTTCCTGAAATATGTTTTTTCGATCATCGTTCTGTCCTCTGCTGCCCTTCACGGCCGCCGGGATCATCTCACTCCGAACAGTAAATCGCCGTAGGTCGGGAACGGCCAGTCGCTCTTTGCCGTCAGGGTCTCCGCCTCGTCGCACGCGGCCCGCAGCTCCGCCATCTTCGGGAGAATGCTGGCGCGGATGCCGTTCGCCTCGGCGATCATATCCCCGGATGCCGGGAGCTCTGCCACAAGCTTCTCCAGCTCCTCCACCCTCGCAGCGATCGCGTCTGTCAGAGCGGACAGCCTGCCGATCAGCCCGCTCTCATAGCGGCACGCAAGGGTCGCGTCCACCGCCTTCTTTGCCGCCGCGGCCTGCGCAAGCTTGAAGGTATATGCCTCAACCGCAGGCGCAATCTGCGTTCTCGCCATATCCACCATGGTATTTGCCTCGATCCGGACAGCCTTGCAGTAATTTTCCAGCATGATCTCGCATCTGGACTCCAGCTCCGCTTCGGAGAATACGCCGTGCGAGGTCAGCATCCGGACATTTTTCTCGTCAAGCAAATGCGGCATACAGTCCGGCGTAGTGCGGTAATTGAGCAGTCCGCGCTCCTGCGTCGCCTCCCTGATCCAGGTATCGTCATAGCCGTTTCCGTTGAAAATAATGCGCTTGTGATCCTTGATCGTTTTGCGGATCATCTCCTGGAGCGCGGTCTCAAAATCCTCCACGCCCTCGAGCCGGTCCGCATAAATTTTCAGGCTTTCGGCAACCGCGCTGTTGAGCATGATGTTCGCGCAGGCAATGCTGTTGGAGGAGCCCAGCATGCGGAACTCAAATTTATTTCCGGTGAAGGCAAACGGCGAGGTGCGGTTGCGGTCCGTCGTATCGCGGTTGAAATCCGGGAGCACGTCGACGCCCAGCTTCAGCTGCGTCTTCTCCGTTCCGCTGTACGGCGTTCCGGACTCGATGGCTTCCAGCACCGCGTTCAGCTCGTCGCCGAGAAAGATCGATACGACGGCCGGCGGCGCTTCGTTTGCCCCAAGACGATGGTCATTGCCCGCGGTCGCCACCGAGATGCGCAGCAGATCCTGATAATCGTCCACCGCCTTGATTACCGCGCACAGGAACAGAAGGAACTGCGCATTCTCATAAGGCGTCTCCCCCGGCGAGAGCAGGTTTACGCCGGAATCGGTGGAGAGCGACCAGTTGTTGTGCTTTCCGCTGCCGTTGACCCCCGCGAACGGCTTTTCATGGAGCAGGCAGACAAGCCCGTGCTTCGCGGCCACCTTCTGCATAATTTCCATTGTCAGCTGATTGTGATCCGTCGCGATGTTGGTTGTCGTGTAGATCGGAGCCAGCTCATGCTGAGCCGGCGCAACCTCATTGTGCTCCGTCTTCGCAAGGATGCCGAGCTTCCAGAGCTCCTCGTTAAGCTCCTCCATGTACGCCGCCACCCTCGGCTTTATCACGCCGAAATAATGATCGTCCATCTCCTGCCCCTTCGGCGATTTCGCGCCGAACAGAGTTCTGCCGGTAAACCGGAGATCCGGGCGCTGATCATACATTTCCTTCGTAATCAGGAAATATTCCTGCTCCGGCCCCACCGAGGTGCGGACGCATTTTACCGTATCGTTGCCGAACAGCCGCAGGATGCGCAGCGCCTGCCTGTTGAGTGCTTCCATGGAGCGCAGCAGCGGTGTTTTCTTGTCCAGCGCCTCCCCGCCGTAGGAGCAGAATGCCGTAGGAATACACAGCGTTTTCCCCTTGATGAACGCGTAGGAGGTCGGATCCCACGCCGTGTAGCCCCTTGCCTCAAAGGTGGCCCGCAGGCCGCCCGACGGGAAGGAGGAGGCGTCTGGCTCGCCCTTGATCAGCTCCTTTCCCGAAAATTCCATAATCACGCCCCCGTCCGGCGAAGGGGTAATGAAGCTGTCGTGCTTTTCCGCGGTCACGCCGGTCAGCGGCTGGAACCAGTGGGTGTAGTGGGTAGCGCCGTGCGCGACCGCCCAGTCCTTCATCGCGGCCGCAACCGCGTTCGCCAGACTGATATCGAGCTGCGCCTCCTCGTCGATTGTCTTTTTCAGGGAGTGGTACACCTTCGCGGGCAGATTCGCCTTCATCACCCTGTCGTCAAACACCATACTTCCAAAATAGTCCGATACCTTTTCCATAAATCATACGCTCCTTCCCGGCAAAAAGGAAGGGCGTCCCTATGTACCAATACATAACAGACGCCCTTGTCCTGATCCCGTATCCAATTTCAATTTTTGGCAGAATTCCGCCGCGCAAGCATCGGCGTGCGCATAAAGAGAGGGCGTCTTCGAGTATACTGCTCAAAGACGCCCTTGCCTTTCACCTTCTGCATTATGCACCTGCAGCGGGCATTTGTCAACCCCCGTTTTTAACTTTTTTACGGGGTATAATACTCATGGAGCAGCGTGCTCTCCCCGGTCACGGTATTGTATTCCACCAGAAAAGTATTCAGCATATTTTCCGGCTCCTCCGCATTTTCACCCCAGACAATCAAATACAGGACATCCCCCTCTTCCCTGAGCAGATCGATATGAGAGCCCCTTATCCTGTCCGGCAGGACATTTTCCACCAGGACAAGTTTTCCCTGCTTTTCATCCAGGCGGTAAAGTGCATCGCCGACGGTGCAGTAGGTTTCTTTTCCGGAGAGCAGACTGCAGTTGTCCGGCTCACAGCTGCCCCATTCGACCGCATCCGTTCCGTCGCCAACGGCCAGCAGCCGGCATTTCTCTCCCTCCTCCAGGAACAGCAGAAGCCGGTCTTTCCGGACTGCGGACGCCCACAGCCAGCCGGAGCTGCGGTACAGCTCCTTTACTGAACCGGTCTCCGTATCATAAACATAAAATACCTGTTCTCCGCCGAGAGCCATACTGCGATAATAAATGCGGTTCGTGCCAAAGCCCAGAACTGAGGAATACCCATCCTCCGCCGGAAGCACATACTCGTCCGGTTCTCCTCCTCCGATCGAAACCCGGACAACCGTTTCGGCGGCATCGTCCATGGTTTTCAGATAATTGCAGTACAGATAACCGTCCTGAATCATCATGTCTCCGACCGCATAGACCTCCGGCAGCTCCAGAATTCTGCGCCGCCCGGCGCCGTCCAAGCCGGAGGCGTAAACCGTCAGGCGGCCCGCCTCCACCTCCCCGGTCTCAGCTCCGACATACTCTGCAGCATAATACAGCTCGCCGTTATAAACTGCCAGAAAATTCGCCGAAGCCTCATCGACCGGCAGCGAAACAATGTTGGGTTCATCATAAGAAGAAATGGCATATATGATACCTTTCTCCACGGCAAAATCCCCAAAATACACCGGTGCTTCTCCCGAATTCTGCATATCTTCCGCCTCCGCCGTCCCCGGCAGTGTCATAAAGGCTACCGTACAGAATATTGCCAGCACCACGACGCAGGCCGCAACGATCCAGCTGTTTTTCCTTTTTTTCATAATATTTTCCACCCGTCTTTCCGTATTTGATTCCCCGAATGCCAGTCCGACCGCCAGCCCGCTCTGCTGTCTGGCACAGGAGAGCAGCGTTTTCGCATACGCCTTCCGCTCCTCGAAATCCGCATGCTTTAAAACACTCTCGTCACAAAACATTTCCATATCCTGCTCCATACAGCGGGACGCCAGCCACACAAGCGGATTCCACCAGTGCAGGCAGATGCATGCAAGCCCGGCAAGGCGCGCCAGCGGATCATGGTGCCGGATATGCGTTCTCTCGTGCTGAAGGATATATGATTTTTCCGGTTCCCTCAAGGTGTAGGGCATCAAAATCCGCGGTTTTCGCAGCCCGATCACAAACGGAGACTGCACCGTTTCGCACAGCCAGACATTTCCGCCGTCCCGCACCGCGGGCGCAATCCGCCGCCGCAGCTGCAGATACTGTCCAAGGCAGCACACGGAAACAATGCCGACACCCGCCAGATAAACAGTGCAGAGCAGCGGAAAGGCTCTGTCCCACCATTCGTCCCCGAGGGCATCGTCCGCCGGTTCAAAGAAGACTGACTGTTCACTGTCCAAACCGTCAGAATTTTTCCCGTTCCCGGCTTTGGCCGCTGTACCGGCAGCTCCGGCATTCTCCGAAAGCAGCGCCGGATTTCTGCCCGGATTTTGAGTATTTCCCGGAATTTTCCGTAAGGTGCCGTCAGAATCCCTGCTGCCCTCCGCAAACACCGCGGAATCCGGCAGCTCGGGCTGCAGACTGAAGGCAGATCTCGGCATCACCGGGCAGAGCAGACTTATCCCCGCCAGAAGCCAGAGACTGTAGCTGTAAATCTTCGGATACCTTTTCAGAAAGGGCCTCGCCGCCAGAATGATCAGAATCAGGACAGAGGCGCGCAGACTCATACGCCAAAGCCTCCCAACAATGATTGCCGTCATCTTAATACCTCCTGCACACTACGTTTTTGTATTGTTTCCCTGTCCGGCTGAACCGGGCAGGGAAACTGCTCCCACCTTTGGTCTGTCGCGATAGACTATACTTAGTTTATCACGATAGACCAGCGTTGTCA
>CAMWWR010000069.1 GCA_947178045.1 uncultured Clostridia bacterium | reverse complement strand
CCGGACGACGCGCCCCGAGAATCCACCAAGAGGATTCTGCGTCCCGGATAGCGTTCCTCCAGAGCCCTCTTGGCAATCATCGCCGAATTTACCACACCGGAAATCCCGGAGGACAGACTGACATGAAGAACGTCCCTGCCCTCCTTTAAAAAGGCTTCGAAATAGCGCTCAAACTCCTCCGAATTGACCTGCGAGGTCTTCGTCGACGCGCCCTGCTGCAGCGCCCTGTAAAACTCATCGAAATGAATCGTCTTCCCGAGATCGTCGAGATAGTCCTTTCCATTCAATTCAAAATGAAAACAGACGTATGAGATATCGCGTTCTCTGAAGTGCTCCTCGGTAAGGTCGGCCGTAGAACAGCAGCTGAGTACATATTCACTCATATTTCTCCACCTACTTCCTGTATCGTTTTTCTCAGTTTATCATTTTTATCTGCGGAATTCAACAAAAATCTATACCCGTCTGCCCTGCGGCGGGCAGGGAGTCGGCCGGGGCCGTGCTGCCTGCCGCGCTGTCATAAGCTCCGGTCGAAGCGAAGTCGTCCTCCGAAAGCTCATACACCTGAAAGCAGATCTATGCTGGTAAAAAGCACTCGATTTCGATTCCCTCCTACTGCGGCGTGCGGCCGTTCAGCAGGGAATTCAGCACGCTCGAGATATCACCGTCCGAGAGCATCTGCATCAGGGACGGAAGCATCGTGAGCATAACAATAAGACCAATCGCCGCCATAAGCAGATTGGCCCTCGCCCAGTTCTTCCTCGTCGTGCTCGCCGTCCTTCCGAACGCCCATACAAACAGGAGCACCAGATAGGCGATGCTTCCGACCATCGGAATATAGGGCAGCAGCATTATCACGATCCAGTGCACAAAGGACATGGACGGCTCCGCCTCGGCGAGACCCGCCGTTCCGCTCAGCACCCCGACCAGCCCTCCGGCGCCCGGATAGCTCTGCTGCCGTTCTGCGCCGCCCTCGCGGCCGCCGTAGCCGGCGTTTTCCCGCCGGTCCGGCCCGGCGGAGCCGAACCGATACTCCTGCTGCGCGTCCGCGCCGCCAAAAATCGTATCCCCGCCTCTTCCGTCCACCGACGTACCGCAATATTCGCAAAAATTCGCATTTTCATTCGCAATGATCCGCCCACAGGCCCTGCAAACCATAATCCACCTCATCCGTACATGTATTTGGCATTCTGCGGGCCGTCCGCTCCTGCGGCCGTTGTTGCGCCACAGCCAAAAACAATCCGTCCTCTGCCATTACTGATCATTGTATATCATCCCGTATCGGAAAGGCAAATTATATTTTTATAAATTATCAGTCCGTCCTGCGCTTCCTTTTTGAATCATACATTTTCTTTGTCGCCATTCCGCCGCGGATATGCCGTTCCGACTTATTCTGATTCAATACCTGGCGCGTCTGCTCTGCCAGCACCGGATTAACCGGGAGCAGGCGGTCCGTGATGTCCTTATGTACTGTGCTCTTGCTGATGCCGAACTGCTTCGCCGCCTGCCGCACTGTCGCGTTGTTCTCCACAATATATTGCGCCACCATGGCCGCACGCTCCTCGATCTGGCGGTGCTTCGCGGATGTTAAATAGCCGGCCGCAATCGTATGCTGCTGCCTTGAACTGGTTTTCATGAGAAAGCCACCCTGTATACTTGTTTATACACTTTATGCAGCAGACGCGCGGTACATACCTGAAAAAAAGCGCCTCCGGAATTTCTCCTCCTCCCGTGTCAGCCTCGTCCCGACGCTCCGTACAACCGGAGCCGATGGCCGGGCTGCAGCGAAAAATCGGTTACAATTCAGCCTTCTGTTCCCGCGAGGTGCTTTTATGCGTTTTTTCATAAAAACCCGAAATTTCACGCGCGAAATCGTGCTTTTCACGATTTCTGTGCATCATTTTTGTTACAGAGAGGCCAAAGGCGGAACTGTAACAAAAAACTCGGCCTCAGGCGGCATTATACTTGATTTCCCGCCTGTTCAAAGCTATAATAAAGGTTAGAGGTTTGCTGTCCCAAACTGCGCGGTCAGACCGGCTGCCCGGCCGCGCAGACATGGCATCGAACCGGGGAGGCCATACGATGGATTACAGAGACTACATAAACAATCTGAAACGCTACAACGAGCTGGATTCCGCCGAATTTGAAAAGGGAAGCTCCAGGGAAGCCGTCATCCAAAGGCTGATCGATATTTCCTTCGAAAAAAAGCGGATCAAAACGGAAAATAACGCGGTCATCCGCGAATTTATAAGCAAATATGAGGATTCCTTCGAGCTTCTGGATGCCCCGGCCGCGGCTGCTCTGATGGAATTTATGGACGCTCTGATCCCGAACGCGTCCTCATTTCTGGACGTTCCGGTCACATACCGCATCGCGAAGCTTCTGCTGCGCTACTATCAGGAAGCCGGGGACACGGAAGCGGCCATATTGATGCTGGAGCGCTGCACGGTCTTTGACATCATCATCAAGGAGCATCTGGACGACTATGAGGCAAGCCCCTACGCCCGGACGGCGGAGGAATATCTCGACCGCTTCGACGAACTCTCCGAAAGACCCCGGCGCGCTGTCGTGAATTGCTGGCTGCTCGGCATTGTCGACCGGAAAAATCTTACCTTCGGCCTTCAGAGATATCCGCAGATCAAGGCCCGCTTTGAACGGATCCGGCAGAGAGCGGGAGAACAATTTATGGAAGTCCAGTACATCATGTGCAAGCAGAATATACTGGCCTTTGCTCTGGAGGCGTGCCGCAGGGCATCGCACGCCAAAAAGACCGGCGCGGCCGGGACATGGATCGATCTGAAAAAAGAAGCGCCGCTGATCGAGGAGCTTGCTGCGGATCTCGAGGGCATCCTCGGCTCCGAGCACACGCGGGACATGATCTCGGACAAGGTCGTCGCGCGCCTCTACTGCGCACAGGCCGCCTACCACCTTGGAATGCTTTCCCTCGAGGAGCTGCTCGGCCGGTTCGAGGAGTATGCCGCGCCGCACGAAGAATACAATGCGATGGAGCAATTTTCCTCGCTGTTTACGGCAAACTCCTATTACATGGATTATCTGTACCGCTGCAGCGACTATGACAAGGGATATATTTTTGAAAAAAGCATGGATATCGCGACGCGCGTCCTGGAGGCATCCAAACACATGGTGCACCGGTACGGCAATTATCAGGTGAATTCCTGTGTCCTGATGTTCATCAACACCGCTTCCAACATTGTAGATTTCAACTTTTTTAAGAGTACGATGCTCGGCGCGACGGTTTACGCAAATAAGGCTCTGTACATTCACACGCTGATGGCGAAGGAGATCAGCCTTGTGATCCTGAAATACATTCTGGAGCACGACCCGAAGTATCTGGACGGCGTCGGAGGCCACCGCTGGGAATATTGCAGGGATCACAAGCAGGAGATTCTGGATCTGATGGAGAACTGCGCCTTATTCCACGACATCGGCAAATACTTTTGCCTGGATTATGTTTCCAATTCATCCCGGAACCTTACGGACGATGAATTCGCTGTCATCAAGGCGCATCCCGCTAATTTTTCTAAAATCTACCGGGGTGCAAACAGTCCTGAGGTCGTCTGCATCCACGACTGTGCCCTGCTGCATCATGTATGGTACAACGGCCAGGGCGGCTATCCGAAGGAAAAGCATACCGCGAACCAGCCGTTCATAAACATTATCAGTATCGCCGACAGCATCGACGCCGCGACCGACAATATCGGCAGGCCCTATGGAACCGGAAAAACACTGGAGCAGCTGATGACGGAGTTTGAGTCCCAGCGGGATACAAGATACTGCGGCTACATCTGCGATCTGCTCCATGCGGACGAGGTGAAGCGCGCCATTGAATACATGATCAACACAAAGCGAAAGGAAATCAATTACCGGGTCTACCTCGGCCTGGAGGAGGGGCAGTAACCGGCCGGCGTCCTGGCAAAACGGCGCCGGCGGATCGACCGCCTCTCTTTCGTTATGGAAGCGCTGAGCTAAGGAAGCGCTGATTTAATCAGCGTTTCCCTGATCAGCGCTTCCTTAATTCTGCCGGAAAATCCGTTCTCCGGTAACGAGCGGATATCTTGCCAGACGCGTGCCGTCCAGCTCCTCCCTGTGCATATCCACCGCCGTGATCTGGTGATTTCCGTACGTCGTATAATAGTAGATTCCCTTCTGCGCATTGCAGCACGAGGTATAGATCGTAATCTCATATTTCCCGTCGCCCAGATTGCAGCAGCCTCTCTGCTGATCTACGGAGCCAAGAATATGGAAAAACTGGCTGACACTCTCATCCTCGGAATCCCCGGAAACAGAATTCATTCTGACAAACGCCGCACGGACAAAACGGGATTCGGACGAGAGATCTCCCGGCAGTCCGATCGCCCCCATCCCGCGGCTGTAGGCGTGAAGCTGCAGCTTCTCCGAAAAGTTGTTGCACGCCTCCTTCGGCGACAGCATCATATAATTGCTCAGATGGCACATCTGCTCCTCGAACGGCGGATTGTTCGTCAATATCCCCGTCGGGTTATCATAGACCTGAAGCCCTGCCTTTGTCGATTCCACCACGATCGCCCCGTCGCGGTCGGCGATCATCCAGTGCAGCTGTGCCAGCGGCAGTTCGCTGCTGAACGGTCTGTTGGTAATGTTGACCTTTTCCAGCAGGTGTCTGGCCTCCTCCACTGTGGCGCACTGTCCGAGTATCCAAGGGATAAACTCAAACTGCTCCACATTGTCCTTCCCCTCCTCCGGCTCCCGGTACACTGCGTTGCCGACAAAATTCAGCCCTGCCATCCCGAGGCCCTTCTCATTCACCCCATCATAGAACAGCGGATAATCGTCCACAACGTATGCCGTTCCGATTATCGCATGATGGCAGTCCATAACTCCCATCTCACGGAAACGGAACGGGTATCTGCGGGGCACTATCGTAACTTCCTCCCTGTACGAAAATTCATAATCCAGCGTGCGCCCGAAATAAAAATCCTTTGTCCTGTAAGTTGCTGCCGTACACATGGCGTCTCCTCCTTCTTTTGGATTTTTGTTTTGGTACTATTATATCCAATTCCGTTACAAAAGAAAAGAGAATTCAGCGTTTTCGGCACGCTTTGCATGGCATTTTCCGTAAATCGCCAAAGCGCCGCCGACAGAAGCCACCTCGGGGAATAATGCTGCTGCGCGGTGTAAATCTAGTGCAGGGAACACTTTCAATAGCATTCCCTTAAAATTTTGCTTGTCGCACCAGATTCCGTGCGGTATAATGGAGACAAGCTCCGCCTGCAGGACTTCCGAACCTGCATTCGGATTTTCCCCATGTAACATGTGCATACCGCCATTTATTCTCAAATTAAGGAGACTTAAGCCATGACGGAAGAAACTAAAATCATCCTCGAAAAGCTGGAGGAAATGAATTCTAAAATCTCGGATATGGATTCCAGAATCTCAAATATGGATTCTAAAATGTCAGATATGGACGCCAGAATCTCAGATATGGATTCCAAAATATCAGATATGGACACCAGAATGTCAGATATGGACTCTAAAATCTCGGATATGGACTCCAGAATGTCAGATATGGACACCAGAATGTCAGATATGGACTTTAGAATCTCAAATATGGACTCCAAAATCTCGGATATGGACACCAGAATGTCAGATATGGACTCTAAAATCTCGGATATTCAATTAACGCTCGAGAACGAGACAAATAAGAATATTCAGATTATTGCCGAGGGCCATCTGGATTTGAGCCGGAAGCTTGACGAAGCTATGGCCACAGAGAATGAGAAGGAAATGCTCCTCATTCGGGTAAACCGGCTTGAAAACGAGCTGCGTAAAATAAAAGAACGCCTCGAGAAAATCGCATAGTACATAGTATACATACCGGACGCGGCGTTCCGCTTTAAAACAGACTCAGCTGCTCATAATCCGTTCGCCGCTCCAGCGGGCCGGGCGTTTTCTGCAGCAGCTGCAGCGCCTGTGTCTCCTCCCGGAGCCAGTCCACAGCCTCGCCCCGCTCCAGCACGAGCGGCATGCGGTTATGCACTGGGCGCATTGACTCGTTCGCTTCCGTCGTGAGTATGACAAAATGCTCTCCGTCCGGATAGCGCCGCGAGCAGCCCGCCAGAAACAGTGCCCGCCCCTCCCGGCAGAACATATTCTTCTCCTTCGCAGAATTCCACTCATAAAACCACGCCGCCGGTATCACAACCCTGCTGCGCCGGATCCCGTCCCGGAACAACGGGCGTTCCGCCGCTGTCTCGCTGCGCGCGTTAAAAATCAATGTTTTTTCCGGGAACCCCCAGCGCTGACGCTCCAGCACAATCTTCCCCGAACGCTCCGCGAGCACCGGAGCCGGATCGCCGGGACGAATGTCTCGCGCCCGGAATTCCTCCGCGTGTGCCGCGGTAATGTCCGAAGTCTGCCGCTCTCCGCCTGCCTGTTTCCCTGTGCCCAGCTCCCGCACAAGTTCCTCGAGTTCCTCCGCCATATTATCGTCAATCGAATAGCGCCCGCACATATTGAGTCCGCTCCTTTCCCCCGCCGCCAATGCGGCAGGATTTCCCTCAAATTGATTTGCCTGATTATATCCGATCCTGCCGAAAAAATCAATGTGCAGTTTGCCTTGAGTTTCCCCATTTTATATTTCGGGTCGGAAGGAACTGTTCTTTCTGCAAAGGAATGTTAAAAAACGCCGGCACTTGAAATTTTCAAGCTTTAGCGCCGAAAATTTCTTAGTGTCCGCTGCGTTTTTTCCAAGCGAAAGCGTGTCCGTGCAGAAAGAAGCAGTTTCCGTACACCCGAAATGTAAAATGGGGAAACTCAAAGCAGTTTGCGCCGTATTCAAATTTCAGCCCCTGGACCCACCTCAATCGAATTTATGCCGCGAAGCGGTATATTCCTTAAATCTGTAAGCCTCTGAAAGAGGCTTGGCATCCCGCCGGAAGCTCTAAGGAAACGCTGATTAAAGCGTTTCCTTAGAAATTTTTAATGCATTTTTCCTCTCTTTGTGATATCATATCATCGACATCACTGGGAACCCGGGCTCAGCTTTGCCGCGCGGCCGAAGCTGCCCGTCCCGGCAGGGTACGGAGGAAACTACTGTGAAAAGCAAAAATTCCAAAAAGAACGGACTGAATATCATTATCGTCGGCTGCGGCAAGGTCGGCTCCACGCTCACGGAGCAGCTGTGCCGGGAGGGTCACGATATCACTGTTATCGATAAAAATTACGAAAAAATTCAGGCACTGTCCAATCTCTACGACATTATGGGCGTCACGGGAAACGGCGCGAGCTACAGCATACAGATGGAGGCGGGCATTAAGGCCGCCGACCTCATCATCGCCGTGACAAATTCCGACGAGCTCAATCTTCTGTGCTGTACGATTGCAAAGCAGGTCGGCAAATGTGCGGCGATCGCGCGCGTGCGCACGCCGGACTACAGCAACGAGGTCAACTATCTGCGCAAGAGGCTCGGCCTTGCCATGATCATCAATCCGGAGCTGGAGACCGCGAACGTGGCTGCGCGCATTCTTTCTCTCCCAACCGCGCTCGAGGTCAACTCCTTCGTACACGGACAGGCCGAGATCACAAAATTCAAAATTCCGGAAGGCAACGTGCTCAACGGCATGACGGTTGCCGCCCTCGGAAAAAATATTGTCGCAAAAAACGTCGCCGCGAACATCCTGATCTGCGCGGTCGAGCGCGACGGGGAGGTCTTTATTCCTTCCGGAAATTTCCAGCTTGCGCAGGGCGACATTGTCTCCTTTGTGTCCTCCCGAAAAAACGCGAAAACCTTTTTTGAGAGCATCGGCTTCAAGACCAACCAGGTGCGCAACACAATGATTATCGGC
The DNA here is from genome assembly GCA_947178045.1 of uncultured Clostridia bacterium. Classification (GTDB taxonomy): domain Bacteria; phylum Bacillota; class Clostridia; order Lachnospirales; family Lachnospiraceae; genus RGIG4057. The sequence goes on along the minus strand of CAMWWR010000069.1, from coordinate 50 downwards.
GGCGGCAGAGCCGCGTGGTTTATTTGAAAGCAGCGGCAAGCCCAGGGCGA
>CAMWWR010000068.1 GCA_947178045.1 uncultured Clostridia bacterium | reverse complement strand
CCCCTGGGGGCGATGCTGCCTGCCCCTTTCAGCAGGCTGCATCCTCTGCCCCGAATCTCTCCTTCACATAAGCCGTCAGGAATGCCAGCGCAAGTCCCTGGCCCCAGCCCTGGCTCCAGCCTCTCGGCACCTTCCGGTAGCCGTCCGCATCCTTCATGACCGCCGTGCCCCCGGAAACGCCCAGCACCCTGCCGTCCGGCGTGATGTTCGCCAGAACGCCGGTCAGCGCCCGGTCGACATATTCCCGGTGCAGCGGATTGCCGTTGTCGATCATCGCGGCGGCGATCCCGCACGATGCGGAAACCTCCTCGTAGGAGGTCTCGTCATCCAGAATCGTCCTCCACAGGCCGTTCTCCGACTGCAGGAATTTCAGAGCCGCCAGCTGGTCGCGGAGCGAGCACTCCACCTCCATGCACTGCGGATAAAGATACCAGTCCGGCAAAAGCTTCTTTACCTGCGCCATCGTATAGGCCGCCCACGCGTTCGCCCTGCCCCAGTGAATGCCTGACATGTGGCTGTCCGCTTTGTGGCTGTAGCCGTGATACCAAAGCCCGTTCTCCTTATTCTGCAGATACTGGATATGCCAGTAATACTGATTCAGCGCATCCTGGATCAGCGCCTCATCCTTTTGCATCGCCCCGACGCGCAGCAGGAAAAACGCCGCCATAAACAGCGTATCCGCCCAGCACTGCTCCGGGAAATCATTGGCCGAGGACACGGTATGCTGCAGCACGCGGTCGCCGAACCGCAGCGCCCTCTCCTCCAGATATTCCACCTTGCTCCGGATGATTTCAAGATACCGCTCGTCGCCGGTCGCCTCATACAGCGAGAGCATCGTATGTCCCATTGCACAGGTGTTCACATTCCAGGCCGGGAGTCCAAGCTCCCTGTACTTGTCCGTCCACCGCACCAGAAAATCCAGATATTCCTGTCTGCCCGTAAGGCTGTGCGCACAGCAGATCCCGTAATATGCCACGCCGCACGGCCACTCCCAGGGCAGATCCATCGTCATCGTCTTTTTTACCACTGCATCCGTCACAGAAAGCAGCTGTTCCCTCGAAACCTCCATCGCAATCCCCCTTCCTGAAAAATCGCGGATGTCCCACGCTGTTATTTGTTACGCTTCGAATTCCTTTTCATGCTTTTTGAAAAACTCATAATATGCCCGCACGTTCGCCAGCTCGCTCCACCGCTTTACGCTGACCTCCTCGTCATCCATATCATAAACTCTCGCGCCCCACAGAGAGAGCAGGAACGGCGAATGTGTCGCGATAATGAACTGGCAGCCGTAAAATCTTGCGGAATCCTCCAAAAACTGTGCCAGCTCCTGCTGCTTTTCCGGGGAGAGGCTGTTTTCCGGCTCGTCGAGCAGGTACAGCGCATTTTCCTTTACCTTGTCGGTAAAATACAAAAACGCGCTCTCTCCGTTGGAATGCTCCCTCACATTGTCCATCAGATTTTTGCGGATATATTTCGACTGTGTATTGCTCCGCGCCAGATTCACCTTTTTCAGCTGCTCGTAATCATCCAGCGACCTCATCTGGAAATCGGCATACTTCGCGTCCATATAGTCCTCCAGCAATTCCTCCCGCTTCCGGTCAATGCCGTTGTTGATGCTTCTTAAGTTCAGCATAAAATCAAAGACATCGTCGCTCGTGATGATCCGGCTGCCCTGCGGCATTTTCACGGTCTTCGCCCTGCCGGATTTTCTTTTCGGGGCCTCTGCCGCCCCTGCGGAGGCTGTGCCGTAGCTGCACAGCCTCGTATAATCCTCAAAAAAACAGGAACGGTTATACAGGGTGTCGCGCTCCAGCTCCAGCTTTTCTGCAATAATGTTCAGCGCGGTCGTTTTGCCGGAGCCGTTGCCGCCGTACAGGACGGTGATTGTCGAAAAATCCAGCCGGGTCAGATTGTGCTTTGACAAAACCAGAAACGGGTAGCAGGTATCATAACACGTCCGTTTCTGCTCCATTGTAAAATCGTATTCCGTTTCAATATCCGGAAATTGGAAATATGACAAGTACATCCCCTGCGACATGGCGTTCCTCCTTGTATAATTAGGGAAACGCTGATTTAATCAGCGTTTCCTTAAGTCCGGTGCAATGCTATTGCTCCTGCCTGCAAGTCATTTGTTTTCCCTGCTCGTCCCGCAGAACATAAATTCAAAATGCAGGTCTTCGTTTTTGATGCGGTACTCCTCATGTGTCCAGGCGCCCCAGGTGTCGTCACCGCCGACGCCCATCTGACGTCCTATCGCGCGGATCACCGTGTGATGCACCGGAGGGAGCTCGTAGGTGTGCTCCGCATTTTCGAGCTCAAACGGCGTGTACGGCAATGCGGAAAACTCCATCGGCTCCGCCGCCGTAAATCTCAGGCCAATCCCGTTTTGGTCGGTAACGCTCGCCCAGCGCACGCCCGTGTGATTTCCGCATTCCTGCGGCTTGACATAGCCCGCCATATTGTCGGCCACCCGGTTCGCATAAATGCCGAGCTTCGCGCCCTTTGTCCGGTCGGAATAGGTTTCCGCCGGGCCGTAGCCGTACCATGTGAGCCGGTCATAATCCGCTGGCAGCTTCATGATCACGCTGAATTCCGGAAGCTCCGGAAGCCCCTCGGCATGCTTGTAGTCCAGCGCCGTCTTTACCGTGCCGTCCGGCGTCACGGTATAGGTCAATACCGCCGCGGCAGCCGGCAGCGTCGGCAGTGTGTACTCGTAGGTGAGCACGGCCTCCTTTTTTGTGTAGCTGCATTCAAAACGGGAAATCTTCGCATACTGGCTCGCGAGCTTCCACTGGCCGGAGCGCGCAGGCAGTCCGTTCCCGCGGTCGTTGTCGATCGGAGCGCGCCAGAAATTCGGGCGCATCTGGCCGTCGATCAGCTCCCTGCCCATATAGCGGTAGGAGGTAATCCCTCTGCCGCCGCGGTCAAACAGCACCTCGAAATGCTCGCCGCGCACACCGAAATTATTCGTACCGTCAATCACGGTAAAGGCTCCGTCGGCAGGCTTCTTCTTTTCCTCCACCCGGTAAACGCCCTCGCCGAACGCCACCTCATGGCCCTTCTTTGCCCAGAGCGTATCCTCCTTCAGATGGAAGGAAACAACGACGGCATATTCGCCCGGTGCCTTCTGCCGCTTTACCGGGAGCGCTATTGCGGCGGTTGCAAGCGGTGCGACGGAGGCCTCAAAGGTCTGCTCCTCGATCAGCCTGCCGTTTCGCCGGACGCTGACACGCCCCTCGAATTCCGACACGTCGGTGAACAGCGCCTTGTTTTTGATTACCGCCTCGCCGTCCCCCACGGTGATGACAATGCTCTGATAATTATATTTCACGGTCTGCATCTTCGGCGAATTTTCCCGGTTGGAGTACACGATTCCGTCCGTACAGAAATTGTAGTCGCACGGGCGGTCGCCGAAATCGCCGCCGTAAGCGTAATATTCGTTGCCATAGCGGTCTTTGGCCAGGATCGCCTGGTCGATATAATCCCAGATAAACGCGCCCTGGAATCTCGGCTCACGCTCCGACAGCGCGATATATTTATCCATCGCGCCGCTCGAATTGCCCATCGCGTGCGAGTACTCGCAGCAGATCATCGGCTTATCCGGATGTTCCTTCAGAATGTGCTCCTCGATATACTGCGCCGACGGGTACATCCAGCTCTCCACATCGCTCGTCGCCTCGTAGCGGCGGTCGTGAACAACCCCCTCGTAATGGACAAGGCGGTCCGGATCGGCCTTGCGGAAGTATTCGGACATTTCGAAAATATCCCTGCCGCCGAACGATTCATTCCCGCACGACCACATCAGCACGCTCGCATGGTTGCGGTCGCGCATCAGCATGGATTTCGCCCGGTCGAGCACCGCGGCCAGCCATTCCTTTCGGTCGCCCGGAAGCGCCATTTCCACTGCCTTCTCCGGGTTCTGCCATGCGTCCTGCCAGGTCGAGTGCGTCTCCAGATTCGTCTCGTCGATCAGGTACAGACCGTATTCGTCGCACAGCCGGTAGAATTCCGTCTGGTTCGGGTAATGCGAGGTGCGCACCGCGTTAATGTTGTTCTGCTTCATATTGATGACGTCGGCAAGCATCTCCTCCCGCGTGATCGCGCGCCCGTTTATACAGCTGAATTCATGGCGGTCAGTGCCGTAAAAGACAATGCGCTTTCCGTTGAGGCACATCAGCCCGTCCCGAAGCTCAAACCGCCGGAAGCCGATCTTCTCCGAAACGACCTCGCACACCTTGCCGCCGATGGACAGCCTCAGCTCCAGACGGTACAGATACGGCTTTTCCGCGCTCCAGAGCTTCAGCTGCCCGCCCGACAGCGTGAGCGACAGCTCTGCCTTTGCGACCGGCTCCCCGTCCTCGCGCTTTCCTTTTTTTGGTTTCAGCCCTGCCGTGTCAAGCACCGCCGCCTGCCGGCCCTCTGCATCGTACAGCGCGCCGGTCAGCTCAAAGCCCGGGACTGCCTGTGCCGCGGTACTCTTCCGGGTCGCGGCCGGCGTCTGAGCACCGCCGTCTCCGCCGGTCTCCCAGCTGCCGTTCATCACCTCGAGGGTGAGCTCCAGCGCGCCCTCCGCAAAATCATCCGAGAGCAGTGTGCGCACGCCCATATCCGCAAGATGAACCTCCGGGCAGGCATAGACAAACACCTCGCGGAAAATACCGGACAGCCGCCAGTAGTCCTGATCCTCAAGCCACGCCGCCGAGGAATATTTGTAAACAAGCACGGCCAGCTTGTTTTCGCCCTGCTTGAGCGCGCCGGTCAGCTCAAACTCGGACGGCGTGAAGGAATCCTCCCCATAGCCGATGAACACGCCGTTCAGCCACACGGCAAACGACGTCTGCACACCCTGGAACGATATCATAACGCGCCTGCCCGCAAAATTTGCCGGAAGCGTGAAATAGCGGACATAGCTGCCGATCGGATTGTCCTGCTTCGGCGCGTGGCCGTAGGCCACCCTCTCATGTCCGTCCCAAGGATACTGTACGTTCGCATACTGAGGAACTCCGTGGCCGTAAAGTTCCGGATGCCCCGGCACAGGGATGTCCGCCCAGCCGGTGCAGTCAAAATCCGCCGCCTCAAAGCCCTTGATCCGATCCTGCTCCCTTCTCGCAAAAGCAAATTTCCACAGCCCGTTCAGCGAGAGCACAAGGGAGGATTCTCCCCGCTCCGCTTCCTTCGCGCTCGCATAAAACCGGTGATCCGAGTGCGCCGCTCTGCGGTTCACCGCAAAAATCTCCGGATTTTCCAGCCATTTGATATCAAAAGCATCGCTTTTCATAATTTCTGTAAACCTCCATACAAAATCTTTGTTTTTCATTTTCCTTCCGGCCGCATAGCCGCTGATTCGACACATCGTTCCTCTTTCTCCGGCGGGCCTGGCATTCACTAGGAAGTCCTTTTTTCCCCACGGGCCTGCCGTCCACCAAGAAGTCCTTTTTTCCGCGGCGTCCTTCATCGTACTGCCGCGATTACCTCGATCTCGAAAAGTCCTCCCTTCGGCAGCGCGGCCGCCTGAACACAGGAGCGCGCCGGCGTCTCGCCCGTGAAATACTTTGCATAAACGGCGTTGATTGCCGCAAAATCGTTCATATCCGCCAGAAATACCGTCGTTTTGACAACATCCGACAGATCAAGTCCGGCCGCGCCGAGCACTGTCTGAATATTTTTGATCGCCTGCTCCGCCTGTGCAGTAACCCCCTCCGGCAGCGTCCCCGTCGCCGGGTCAAGTCCGAGCTGCCCCGAGGTAAACACAAAGCCTCCCGCCTTTACTGCATGTACATAAGGTCCCACTGCTGCCGGCGCATTCTTCGCCGAAATCGTTTCTCTTGCCATAATAAGCTCCTCCTTTATTTTTTACAGCCTGCAGGCTGTATTTTTCTTTCTGCAGTTTTTGCCCATGGAAAAATATAGCTGTAATCAAGTATAGCATAGAAGCTCTCATAAAAACAGCCTGTTTTTTCTGCTCCGTTTGTCATATTTTATTATCATTGTAAACCAGCATCTGTTTTCAGGTTGACAATCTGTATTTTTCTGCTATACTCATAATTGCAAATCACTCATAATTGTGAATCGCACAAAAGAAAGAATACATGAATTTCGGAGGACATTTATGAAAACAAATATTCAGAAGCTCACCTTCACGGCACTGATGGCCGCACTGCTCTGCATCCTCGCGCCGATCTCGATCCCTCTGCCGGAGCCGATGCCTGCCATCACACTCGCATATTTTGCCGTCTATATCAGCGCCTGCATCATCGGACCATGGCACTCCTGTGCCAGCATCTTTATCTATATCCTGCTCGGCATTGTCGGACTCCCGGTTTTCTCCAAGGGTCAGGCAGGCCTGCAGGTCGTCGTCGGCCCGACCGGCGGGTACATACTCGGCTATTTCCTGATCGCAATCTGCACTGGCATTTTCGTGAAACGATTTGAGAAAAAATTTTATATGTACATAATCGGGATGGTCATTGGAACCTTGCTCGGCTATACAATCGGGACGATCTGGCTCGGCGTTTCGATGCACCTGTCCGCGGGAGCCGCCATCGCCGCCGGCGTCACTCCGTTCCTCTTAGGCGACGCAGTCAAGATTGCCGCCGCTGCCACGATCTGCTATCCGGTGCGTCGGCAGCTCGTGCGCATGCTGCCGACAGCCGTGGCCGCCAGTCCGTCCAGATAAGCGGCACGATTCCGCGCATAACGAAGGAGGCTCCGCCGCGATGAAAATTTTTTGCTTTGACCTTTCCGAGCCGTTCCGCTACCACTGGGCCGGAAAATTTCGGTCGCCGAACGCCGAATGGATGCATCTGACCCGCCGGCTGTCCGACTTTGAGCTGATCGTTGTCACAAACGGAACTCTGTACATTGCGGACGGTCTGGTCGAGTATACGGTCCGCACAGGAGAATATCTTCTGATGGCGCCGACTCCCGCACAGCACGGCTCCCGCCCGAGCGACTGCTCGTTCGGCTGGCTGCATTTTGCTGCGCCGGAAAATTGGAGCACACTTGAGTCCGCCCCAACTTCTGGCCGACCCCCGGCCTCTGTTTCCGTTCCTCCCCGGCAGGCGTCTTCTGGTTCTGCTCCCACCCGGCAGGCAGCTTCCGGTTCCGCTCCCGCCCGGCAAGCGGACGACACCCTGCTTCTCCCGGAGCAGGGCGAGCTGAAAAGCATTGAACGGATCGTCGTTCTTATGAAGCAGCTGCAGGATTCCGACCGCCGCTACGGTATGGGCCGCCTGAACGATTCGCTGACCTCCGTCATTCTGTGCGAGATCAGCGCACAGAGCCTGCTCCCGGCAAAATATACAAAGGACGGTGCGGAGCAGCTTTTTCAAGACATTTCCTACTATATCAACTGGCATGTGTGCGAAAATCTCCGGGTCGCGGAAATTGCCGATTATTTCGGATACAATGAAAAATATCTTTCCACACTGTTCCGGAAATGGTCCGGCAGCTCCATCAAGCAGTTTATCGTACAAACAAAAATGGATCACGCCAAGGCCGAGCTCTGCGAGACGAATCATTCGGTCGCACAGATCGGCTACAGTATCGGCTACAGCGATCCCCACAATTTTTCCAATGCCTTTAAAAAAGCGACCGGCCTGACGCCGGGCGAATATCGAAGCGCCTATGCGAAGCACCGGCTGTTTTATCAGTAGGCAAGTATCACGCAGGTGGGAGATGCCGCGGCACAGAAGAGAAGCGAGAAGGATGAATTTTAGGCAGTAAAAAACTACCATTGGGAGCTTTGGAGTACTGCCCTCGTGAAGATGGTGGTGCGCAAAGGTGATTTTTTGAACAGGGATTGCGAAGCCTGTCGGATTGTGTTATAGTAAAATTAAGGATACCGTGTTACAAGGTGGCAGCCTCCCCAACTTGCAAAAGAGGGGAGGTGG
>CAMWWR010000067.1 GCA_947178045.1 uncultured Clostridia bacterium | reverse complement strand
ATGCCGTTTTCACGCGCGAACGCATAGATTTTGTCCGCCCAGGTGAAATCGTACACACCCGGCGCACGGCAGACCGAAGAAAACTTCATCTCATTCTCACAGGTAATATTGTTAAAATGCTGCTTCAGCAGCTTTTCATGCGTCTTAATCGTTTTCGTATTGACCGAGGCTCCCACCTTAAAATACGGCTCGTATCTATCCTTTAATCCCATATTTTCCCCCTGTATCGTTTTCGTAACAGTTCCGACTTCTGTTCCCGCGAGGCGTTTTTATGTGTCTTTGCGCCGGTCAATACAGCGGAATCCCGTCGTCCAGAAGCACTCCCCAGAAAGCCGGCTTCGTTTCCAGCAGCTGATTGAACAGCAGAGGATAGCGCTTGCCGTCCTTGTTCAGCCAGGAACCGTCATCCGTCAGCCCCCAGAAGGTCACGTTGGTTATGTTCGCCTTTCCGCTGTCCATCAGATTTTTGAGCAGGAAAAACAGCCTCTTGTAGCGCTTTCCCTCCTTCAGCAGATTTTCTTCGCTGTCGGAATCAAGGCCGATATCCAGCTCCGTAATATGGATCTCCACACCCGTTTCCGCAAACTTGCAGATCGCCGTCTCATAGTCGTCCATGGTCGGGGAGCTCATGCCGATATGGCTCTGCATACCGATGCCGTCGATGTTTCCCTGCTCCCTGATCTTATTGACAAGATTCACGATCGCAATGCGCTTTGAGGTTTCGTATGTATTAAAGTCATTATAAAAAAGCTTCTGCTCCGGATCGGCGTATTTTCTCGCATACTCGAACGCCTTCTCCACGAAATCCGGCCCGATCACCTGATACCACAGGCTGTCGTCCACCCGCATCCCGTTCTCCTCGCCGTCCCCCGGCGCAATCGCCTCATTCACCACATCCCACGCATACACGACGCCCGGATAGGTCGTATTCACATATTCCATCACCTGGCGGATATAATTTTCCATCCGCTCAAGCATGACCTCGCGCGACACAAATACTGCGTCCTGATGGTTCGAATAACCCTCCATAAAAAACCAGTCCGGCGTCTGACTGTGCCATACAAGCGTGTGCCCGCGCATTTTAATTCCGTTGTCCATGCAAAACTGCAGCATCCCGTCGCAGCTCCTAAAACTGAGCACCGGGCAGGTTTCCGTCCCCTCGGAAAGGGTCTTCGCGCGGTCGAGCAGGAAATCCGGTTTCATCTCATTGCCGCAGGTCATGCTGTTGAACTGCTGCACGATCAGGTCCGTTTTGAATTCATTGTTCAGCTCATTTGCCGTCAGCGCGACCCCGACGGAAAAATAGTCCTTCCATGCCTCGGAAAGGCTCGGAAGCTCCTCGTCCAGCGACGACACATAAAAATTCGTGCGGACCTCCTTCGGAATCTCTGTCGGCTCCGCAGCCTTTGTCGGTTCCTCCGGCTGCGTCGGCTGTGAAGCCGGCTCCGTCGGTTCTGTCGCCGGAGCTGTAATCCCCGGCTCCGCCGAAGGTGTCGCCTCTTCCTCCCCGTTCTTTCCCCCACATCCCGCCGTTCCCAAAATCAAAACAACGGCGAGCAAAAAGCATGCACTGCTTTTTTTGCGTCTCAACCCTTTCGGCAGCATTCTCTCTCCTCCAAATCAAAGCATTATAGAAAAACAGCGGCTGGCGCGAAGCGCGAAGCGGAAAACACCGTTCCCGCCGCGCGCCGCGCACGGCCGCTCATCTCCAGGCCTGCCCCCGGCTTCCTGTTTTATCGGGTGTAAATCAAACGGTGCACTTTATTGCGCCGCTCTGCGCCCTTATCTCATGTTCGCATCGTCGATGAGGGACTGCCACTTTGCGTTGACCTCCTCGATCTTCTCCGCCGGTGTCTGCCACAGGCCGTAGATATTGAAGACGATATCGCCGTACGAAATACCGTATACCGCAGGCAGATACCAGGTCTCGCCCCTGCCCTCTTCATACATCATGGTGAGCGTCTCATCAACCGCTCTCGCGTCGCGGAATCTCGGATAGTAGCCGTTCATCCAGTCGTCGTCATCCTCGTAGCCCGGCGTCGGATTCGTGTAAAGATTGTAAGCAAACGCGATCTTGTTTACATAATCGGTATCGGTGTAGCAGGACGGAATAACGAAGATATTATCCTTGTACACTGCCTTGCTGATACCCTGCGGGCCGGCCGGCGCCATAACAAAACCGAAATCGTCGTCCATATCCGCCCAGGTTCCTACTCTGAACTCCTCGCCAAACGTCATCGCTACCTTTGCGTCATGGAATGCAGGCAGGAAGTAGTCCCACTGCGCGCCCTCCGGAGCCCTCATCTCATAGCCCTTCTCGAGCAGCTTCACGCCGAACTGCAGCGCCTCAAGGAACTGCGGCGTGTTAATATCATTATAGTAATTGCCATTGCTGTCCACGCCGATGTACTTTGCATTGTTGCAGACGATCAGCGCGTTGAAGAAGTCAGGTGAAAAGCTCATCATCGCGTAGGTATCTATCGTGCCGTCACCGTCGATATCGCGCGTCAGCTTTCCGCAGAGCTCCTCCAGCTTATCCCAGGTCCACTCGCCCTTTGCCTGGAGATCATACAGAAGGTCGCGCTCAAGGCCCGCCTCCTCAAAGAGTCTCTTGTTCCAGAATACGCCGCAGCGAGGCTCCGGCTTTCCTGTCGCCATACCGTAGATATTGCCGTCCGGAGCAGTCATCAGATCAAGCACGGTCTGATTCCACTTTTCCTCCGTGAAATCCAGCGTCTCCAGAGAGGAAAGGTTGTAGAACAGATTGTTTGCAAACGGCTTTGCGACAAAGCCCTGATCCATACAGAAGATCTGTCCGGCCGGATCGTTTGCCATGGTGCCGAGCGTGAAGGTTTCCTGATGCTCTCCCCACTCGCCGATTCTCGCCTGCTTGATTGTAAAATGGTATTTTTCCTGGATCTCGCGGCGGTATTCACGGGTTGCTTCCTCCTGCGCCGTCTGCGGCTCGCCTTCCTCGCCCGTCCACCAGTCGGCAATCAGAATATCTATTCCGCCCAGATCACGGTACTTCTCCGGCACCTCCGTCACGGCCGGTTCGGTCGGCTGCGGTGTGTCTTCTCCGCCGGCGGCGGTGGTCGGCTGCGTGTCGGCCGGCTTGGTCGGCTGCGGCGTAGGATCCGTCCCCGTGTTCTTATCGCCGCATGCTGTCACGCCTGCCGTCATAGCAAGGCCCAGCATAATCGCGGTCAGTTTCTGTCCTTTTTTTCTCATAACTTATCCTCCTTCTTTTTTATATAAAGGGACTGTCCCTCTATATCACAGTTTCGGGCTCACGCCCGTGCGCACCGCGGCCTGCCCCCGTCTCCCGGAAATGGAAGGAGGGGCAGCGCGGGCCTTTTCCGGCCCGCCTGCCGACAAATATAAGAAAGAAATCTTGTCTACATTTTGATTCCGCTCTGGCTCAGACTCTCGACGAAGCCCTTCTGCGCCACCAGATAGATGAGCAGCAGCGGCAGGATCGTCATCAGAAGGCCGGTGGCGATCATCGCCTGCTCATAAGCGGACGACGGAAGGGAACCCGTGCCGTGAATGGACGAATAATAATCCCCGAGGCGTCCGGATATACTGGTGAGCGCCTTCGGAAGGAGCTTGACATTCCCGAGGAAAAGCTTCGCATAGTAGGAATCCGTCCACTGCCATACATACGAAAACAGGAAGCATGAGGTCAGAATCGGCTTCGCGTCCGGAAGCATGATGCGCAGGAAGGTGCGGAGCTTGCCGCAGCCGTCCACATAGGCAGCCTCCTCCAGCTCCTTCGGGATATTCCGGAAGAACTGGCGCAGCATGAAGATATAGAGTCCGCTCTTTAAGCCCATGCAGCCGAGGCACATCATAATGTACGGCGCCATGGAATTCTGCAGGTTGATCGTTTCGCCCGTGATCGCCTTGAAGATGCCCAGCACGTCAAAGAAGCGGAAATGCAGGAACAGCGACGACGAAATTGTCTGCGGAGGCACAAGGATGGAGAGCATCACGCATGCGAACCAGAAATTTCTGAGCGGGAATTTATACCGTGCAAAGCCGTAGCCGACAAGTGTGCAGGCCGCCACCTGGATAATGCTGACAAGCAGCGCCACAAGAACCGTATTTTTCAGACACACCCAGAATTCCATGAGCTGGTTTGACAGCTTGTAATTCGCGGTGGTAAAATTTCTCGGAATCGAAATAATCGTAGCATCATACAGATCCTTCTCCGACATAAAGCTGATCGAGATCTTGTTGAACAAAGGCTGCAGAATCAGGAAGCACAGGCCGAACAGCAGGATCGCCCTCGCGATCTTGTAGAGCGCCGTATTTATGGTTTTCTTCAACAGATAACCGCCAGATTTTTGATTGCGCTCCCAAAATTTTTGTCTTTCCACACTCTTTACTCTACTCATAATAGTATACCTTCTTTGATATGATAAATGAGACAACACCGACGATCGCTATGACACAGAGGAAGTAGCTCCATGCCATCGCGGAACTGAAACCGTAGTCCATCTGGCGGGACATGGTATCGTTGATTTTCTCCATGACCTTATTATCCGTGCGGATAAGGAAGTCAATAATAGAGTAAACAATGTTGACAAGGATCAGGGAGCTGACCATCGGGAAGGTGATCTTCCAGAAGCTCTCCCATGCCGTACAGCCCTCGATCTTTGCGGCCTCGTACATCGAGGTCGAAATGGTCTGAAGACCGGACAGGAAAATAATAATCTGAATACCCGAGGCAATCGCGACATCGTACACGCCGTCTACGATATCAAAAACGTATTGGAAGAACTTGGAGCCGGTGCCTCCTGTATCCAGGATGGACTGCAGGGTGGCGGTAATGCTCGAGCTGTTCGCCGATTTCTGTACAACCTCCTCCATGCCCTGCAGCAGGGTATTGTTATATTCCAGTCCGACAATAACGCCGGAGGAAAGGATAACCGGGAGGAAAAAGATCGCTCTTACCGCGCCTCTGCCCTTGAACTCCTGATTCAGCAGCAGCGCGATAAAGAAGCTGAATACCAGCGTCGCCGGCACCCGGTACGCCATGCTGGTCAGGGATTCGGTCAGCAGCCGGTTGAACTCGGCGTCAACGGTGAAGGCCCTGACATAATTGTCAAACGCTCTGAACTCCATATCAAAGCTCCCGATGCCCACCGTCACCTTACAGAAGCTCATGTACATCGACTGGAACAGCGGGTAGGCGAGGAACGCCAAAAACCCGACGATAAACGGAAGAATAAACAGGTAGCCGGCGATGGAGTTTTTCTGTGCCAGCGTCATCTTCTTTTTCTTCTTCTTTTCCATTTATTCTCCCCCCTTCTTCACCGTATAGCTTCTCGCTCCGACCTGAAGACCGCCGTCGCTGTAATCGGTGTAGTTGTAGTTTACATATACTCTCGTGCCGTCCTCGTATACCGTCTCGGTCACTCCGGAGGCCACCGTGCGGTGCCCGGTGATAAACTGGTTGAACACGCCGCCCAGCGCTTCGTTGTACTCTTTGTAGCTCGCCACCGCCCTGTCCTTCCAGAGCTCATATTGAGTGCCGTACAGGTAGGTGTACTGCGTTCTCTGAAGCTCCGAGGTCGGTTCCTTGATAAAGGTGTAATACAGCCCGGCTCCGGTCTCGATCGTCTTGAGCCATGCGGTCTCGGCATCCTCCGCCAGGTTCATTGCCTTCCCGGTGTAGTTCACAAGGCCGTGAAGCGCGATCGTGTAGAACGGAACCTGCTCGTCGATGATGCCGCGCGCCTTCCCCGCGAGATCCATTCCGACCACCGTATCCACATAAGGTACGGCATAAGCGTTGCCGCCGTAGATCATTGTCTTGTTGCCGTTTGCGGAGAGCTCTGCGAGCTTCGCCTGCTGCTGCTTCATCGTCTCCTCGCGGGTAACGACCTTTTTCGGGTTGTAATCCGATCCGAGCAGATTTCCGAGGTCTGCGAAGGAGAGGTTTTTCACGCCGTACTTGCCGGCATTCTTCACAAGCGAGTCAATCAGCTTCATCGTGTAGGAGCTCTTGACGAGGTTTCTCAGTGTATCGTCGTCGCTGTCCATACTCGCGTAATACACGGTGCTGTAGTTCCAGAGCTCTGCGAGCTCCTTCGTGACATATTTCGCCGAGTCGCGGTTCGCGCGGAAACCGTCGAACAAGGTATTATTATAAACGAATTCGACATAAGCTTCAAGATAAAGTTCTACTCCCAGCTCCTCTGCCAGGGCCGTGAGCTTTTTGAAGCGGCTCTTTCCCCCGAGCTCGGAAATCAGCTTCACCGACGTTGGCACATCATGCTTCAGGCCGTCGTTAAACCAGCCGATATACTTCATCCGGAGATTGGACAGCCCGGCTGCCTTCAGCTCGGACAGAATATCCGCCGCATCCTTGTAGGAGGTCAGCGCCTTCGACACCGTCACCGGGAAGCCGAGACGGTTTGCCGTCTTCTCAATCGCCCCGACCAGCTCGACCACAACCGGCGCTTCCTTATCGTCGTTTTTCCGAAGCTCCGGATAGCGCGCCGTCAGATATTCGCGGTATGTGACCGCCATATCCGTGTAGCTGTCGCTGTTGACAAAACGGTAACGGTTGAGCAGCTCGCCCTCCGGCACCTGCTTTTCATATACGATAACCGATTTGTCGGATTTCTCCGAGACATCCATGCTCGCGCCGTGTATGATATTGTAGGCGGCGTTCGCATAGTTGAAGGTGTGAAAGCGGCCTGATACGTCGGCCTCGATCGTCGCCCAGGCGCTGCCCTCCTCCATGATGCAGAGGAAGGAGGATCCGTTGTTGCAGACCCCGAAGACCGGATAGAACGACTTCGTCTCGTTGATGACCGCATCCCTCATCGTACCGTAATCCCAGCCGTAAACATTGCTGGTGAAATTGCCCTGCGTCGACTTGCCGTTGTTGAAGCGGATGATACCGCCGTTTCCGTCCGGAACAAGCAGGAAGCCCTCGTCCTCCTGACCGCCCGCACCGAAGAACGGCAGCGGCTTGATCACGGTGATCGGATACTCGGTTCTGTAAGCTACCTCATCCAGCGGCACTTTTACGACAAAATCCGCTCCGTCAAGCTCATAGACAACCGAGACGTCAAATATCGGCTTTTCGATGACCCTTGTGACATCATACCGGGCCGCGTCCTTCTCGTAATCCTCCTGCGTGTAGCCGACCGCCGCGAAATATTCCTCCAGCTGAGCTTTGAGGTATTCCTGCAGTCCCTCGCGCATTACATAGACGCATTCCGTCTCCAGATCCGGATAGTTCTTAATCAGCTCATCCTTGTCGTCGTCCGCACGGAGCTTGTTGATATCGTATTTGCGGTAACACTCGTTCAGCCTCTTCTGCGTTTTGGAATCCATGAGGTTGTAAAATTCCATCATTCTGGACTCCGGCACCGCCGTCGGTATGAGATAGGTACGCTCGATGTTGCCGATCGAATATTTGATCTTCAGCCCGTTTTCCAGCTCCTCGATCTCATACAGCCCGTTTGTGACGCTGTACGCGTAATTATCGAAATCCATCTTTACGCCGTTCTGCGTGCCGTACTGAATCTGCAGCGTCGACTGAAGTCTGGCCTTCGTTGCGGTGTTCGCGATCGTCTCCCCGCTCAGATCCTGCGGGTTGGAATACCAGACGTTGCCGGTCTTCTTTTCCGTCAGCGAAAACTGCGTTGTCTCCGGGTTGAGCACGAACTTTAAATACTCGTTTTCCAGCACATATTCGGATTTACCGGCCTCGTAGCCGTAGATGGTGATGTTTGCCTCCTCTTCCTCCTCGCCGCAGCCGTTCAGCGTGAACATGCCCAGCGCGAGGAGCAGCATCAGAAGGAGACTTCGTATATTAACCGTTTTCATGAAATTACCTCCTTCTTGCCTTTAATAGAACCGGAATGCGATTTCCTTGTACAGTGAGAG
>CAMWWR010000066.1 GCA_947178045.1 uncultured Clostridia bacterium | reverse complement strand
TTACCATTCTCTTCAATCGTAAAGATATGGCGCGAAATGTTGTATTTGTTTGACGAATAAAATACTATTACATTTATAGTCTTCTTTTGATTTTTACTGTCCCGCGGTGTGAACATAACGCTATCAACAATTTCATCCAGGCCGGTAGATGCGTGATAAACAAACGAAAATCTATCCCACTCTGCAGTGCTTTCTATTAAACCAAATGGAGTTTTTCGAAAGATAAACAACTCCTGTAAATCAGACACACCGTCTCCTGCAACCCAAAATGCATAACTCGATTCACTGCCTATTCCGTATCTTATAAATGAGGTTGCGCCGACTGTGGTATTATTAATACAGTATTGATAAGTATCATTTACTGACATTGTTTTTGTTATAAACACAGCCAAACAGACCAGAATAATAATCAAAACTGCGAAGAAGCTTCCAATAACTACTAATTTAAATTTTCTTTTCATCATTATACCTCCTGCAGTACCGCGGGCCTGCTCGCTACTTTATTTCTATTTCTCCGTATCTTCCGAGCCATTTTTAAGGCACAAAGGAATTTCAAGACATGTCTTCTCTCTTTTTTACTATACCTTCTCCTTTACAAAAGGTCAAGTACTTTCTTTCACTAACTGCAATCATATCAATTCATAAAATAGCGTACCCTCTTGACGCAACGGCACAACCTCTGAAAAATCCGAAAAATACTTGATGATTTCCAGAATTCCATCCAATGTATTTTCTATCGTGGTTCGTTGTACTGCCCGCACTTTTTGCTTGCAAATCGAAGCCGTTTATATTATAGTTGTCTCATGTTTATCGGACAACCGCCGGCGGAACGGCGATGCAACGAGAATGCGCGGAATCAGGAAAAGAACGGTCTGACCATCTGACTGGCAGAGTGGAAAAACGCCGCTCCGAAGAAACGGCTGCGGCATGGAGGCGATTATGAGACTTGGAGAAATACAGGAGCTTGAGATTGTAAAAATAACGGAAAACGGCGCTTATCTTGCCGATCCGTCCGGGTATACCGAACAACCTGCGCCGGAAGTGCTTGACATCGGTCGCGTGCTGCTTCCGAGGAATCAGACCCCGAAGCACGCTGCCCCCGGGATGCGTGTGAAGGTTTTTCTGTACCGCGATTCGGAGGACCGTCCGATCGCCACGACGACCATGCCGCCGCTGACTCTCGGTATGGTCGCGATGCTGCCGGTGCGCGAGGTCACCCGGATCGGCGCCTTTTTGTGCTGGGGCCTGGCAAAGGATCTCCTCCTGCCCTTTAAGGAGCAGATCACGCGCGTAAAAAAGGGCGACAATGTGCTTGTCGCCCTCTATCTTGACAAAAGCAGCCGTCTCTGCGCCACAGCCAGGGTCTACAGCTATCTGCGCACAGATTCGGACTATAAGGCAAATGACCGGGTTTCCGGAACCGTCTATGAGCTGATCGATTCGTTCGGTGCGTATGTTGCCGTAGACAACCGCTATTCCGCCATGATCCCGAAGCAGGAGCTGTTTCGCCCGCTTCGTGTCGGCGATTTCATCGAAGCCCGCGTTTCGACCGTGCACGAGGACGGCAAGCTGGCACTCAGCCTGCGCGAACAGGCACACCTCCAGCTGACAGCCGACGCGGATGCCGTATATGAGAAGCTCGTGAACGCGGGCGGTTTCCTTCCGTATCATGACAAGACCGATCCGGAAATTATCAAGCGGGAATTTTCCCTCAGCAAGAACGCGTTCAAGCGCGCGATCGGCCATCTCATGAAGGAGGGCAAGCTCACCATTTCCGACGTCGGCATTAAAGCAGTCGGCATGGACAGCTCCCACAGCCGGTTCTGAAGCAGCCGGCCAACGGGCCTCGCTCCCGTTCCCGAAGCAGTCCGAACCCGGCAATCAAACAGCCAGCCAACAGGCCTCGCTGCCGCTCCCGGAACAGTCCAAACCCGGCAATCAAACAGTCAATCGCCAGGCCTCGCTGCCGTTCCCAAAACAATTCAAAACCGGGCGGCCGACAGGCCGCCCGCAAACAATCAGCTGTCGAGGAACCGCATTCTTCCGCTGGAGCGCGGGTCCTTTTTCACCGGCTCCTGCATCTGCGGCTTCTGGTACGCATTGCCGAGCGTATTCGCAAGCTTATCCTTACATGACTTGCAAAATCTTCCCGAACGGATCATCGCGCCGCAGGATTCGCAGGAAAGCCCTACGAGGGACGCCTCGGAAAATTCCAGTCTCTCCTCGCGCACCCACTGCCGCAGCTGCTGAACCGATACGTCGTTCTCGTCCGCCACCTCCTGAATCGAAGCATTGCGGTGATCGTAAACATACTCCTTCACCTGCTGGAATTTGTCGTCCAGCGCCCTCACACAGTCCGGACAAAGCGGCGGCCCGCTTAAATAATTGAACAACCTTCCACAGCCCCTGCAATTTCTCACATCCATGCGCTACTTCTCCTTTCTTTTATCTGCCGGAGCGCCGGCCGCCACACAGAGAAATGTGATTCTCTCTGCGCCCGCCCAGCGCAGCGCCTTTGCACATGCATCCATCGTACTTCCCGTCGTATAAATATCATCCACCAGCATCACACTTCGACGAGGCAGCCCTCTGCTCCAGGAAACAAAAAATGCATCCTTCAGGGTTTTTGCTCTCGCCGCCGGCCCGAGCTCCTTCAGCGGCGCAGTCTTTTTAATACGCCGGAGGCTCCGCCGGTCCGTCGGGATCCCAAGCTGTCTGCCGATTCCTTCGGCCAGCAGCTCCGCCTGATTAAACCCGCGCTCCCTTCGCCTGGCCGGGTGCACCGGAACCGGGAGCAGAGCGTCCGGAGCCTCGGCAAGCAGCTGCCTTCCGTATATCCGCACCGCCTCCGCCGTATAAAAATCCGCGAATTCCTTTCGCGAGTGATACTTAAAATCCGCCAGCGACCGCTTCATCAGACCATCATACTGCCAGACGGCATAGCCGCGGTCAAACTGTCTGGCGCGCGCCCTGCACGCCGGGCAGTACTCCTGCTCCTCCCGCTCAAGCTGGCATCCGCATTTCATACACGCAGGCTGCCGGATATATTTCAGCCTGCGGCGGCAATCCGGGCAGGCAAGCTCCCCGCGCGGCAGGACAATCTGCCTGCACACCGGACAGCGCCTCGGATAAAGCCAGCCGAGCACCTGCCGCATAAGGCGGGAAGCCGCCCCGAAAACGGCGTTTTTTCCGCGTTCCTGTTTTCTGTTTTTCCCCATCCTCCTCCTGCTTCGAAGCCGGCCGCTGGCAGAGCTCTTTCTCTGCCCGTCCACAGTCTTTCGCATTATCCTGTCGATAAACCCTTTGTATTATTCCGCCGGTAAGCCTTCCGCATTTCCTGCCCTTTCAGAATCAGCGCATTTTCTGCCCCTTAAAATCAGAGCTTCTCCGGATAAACGCCGGCGTCAACCAGCTCACGGATCGCTTTTACGACTGCTTCCTTATCCTCCTGGTAGGTCACGCCGAACCACTTGCCGTTCGTGCGCAGCACCTCGACCGACGCACGCTTCTCCTTGAGCATCCCCGCGATCACCTTCGGAAGCAGGTACTCTGCCTTCAGATCGTTTGCCGCTCCGCCCGCGAGAAATTTCGCGAAGCCAGCCTTCAATTCCTCGAAGAACTCCGGCGTAACGCCCCACATACTCATCGAAACCGCGCTGTCGAGCGGCAGCTCCACCGCCTCGCCTGCCTCGCTTCTTCCGACCGCCGTATTGCCCTTACGCTCGATACCGAAGGTTTCTTCCACATCGACCAGATAGCCGTTGCCATCCACACGGCATACGCCGCGCGTGACAGCTCCGTTATCGCTCAACGTGTTCCCAAGCACAAAGCCCGCCATGCAGTACCGGCCCTGCTTTGTCAAATCCGCATTCGCCAGAAAATCATGCACCTTTACAAACGCCTCCCGGCCATAATAATCGTCGGCGTTGATAATCATAAACGGCTCAGTGACCCTGTCGCGGCACGCCAGTACCGCCTGGCCCGTCCCCCACGGCTTCGTGCGGCCCGCCGGGCAGGTAAAGCCGTCCGGCAGATCGTCAAGCTCCTGGAACACATAATCCGTCTCAATCTTCTTTTCCACGCGGTTGCCAATAATCTCACGGAAATCCTTTTCCAGATCCTTCCGTGTAACAAAAACTACGCGGTCAAAGCCCGCCGCCTTCGCGTCATAAATGGAATAATCCATGATAATCTCGCCGGACGGGCCGACTTTGTCCAGCTGCTTAATTCCGCCGCCGTAACGGCTCCCCATTCCCGCGGCCATAATAACAAGCGCCGTCTTGTTCATTTCCTTCTCCTTTATTCTTATATTCTGCTCCATGCCGGGAAACCGCCCCCGCATTTCGTCTTTGTTATAAGTATACTATACTTCCGGCTAAAATGCACGCCCTTTTTAGAGAAACGCCGATTAAAGCGCTTTCCTCAGGGAAACGCTGGTTAAAGCGTTTCCAGCGCCGGATTTGCGCCGCGAAGCGGCATATTCCCTGGCAAATCCGCAAGCCTCTGAAAGAGGCTTTGCATCCACCAGAGGTATCTGAGGAATCGCTGATTAAATCAGCGATTCCTCAGATACCGCTTTGTGCCATTTCCCGGATGCAGTCCATCAGGCCCGAATACCGCTTCTGCTCGCTCTCGTTCTCGATCATCGCCTGCACCGTCCGGTCGCTGCCGACAATCGTGACGCAGCGCTTCGCCCTTGTGACGGCGGTGTAGAGCAGGTTCCGGTTGAACAGCATCCGCGGCCCGGTCAGCAGCGGCAGGAGCACGGCCGGGTACTCGCTGCCCTGGGATTTGTGTATCGTGACCGCGTACGCGAGCTCCAGCTCCTCCAGCTGGCCGAACGGATAAGCCACCATCCGCCCCTCGTCAAATTCGACCGTCATCTCCTCCGCGAATGTATTGATCTGCCGGATGATGCCGGTGTCTCCGTTGAATACGCCCTCGCCCGCATCCACCGTGATGCCGTAGCGGTTTTTTACCTCCCAGGTCAGCTGGTAATTGTTGCGGATCTGCATGACCTTGTCGCCCTCGCGGAAAATGGTCTGCCGGAATTCCTTCTCCTTCCTGTCCGGCGACGGCGGGTTCAGGTACTGCTGGAGCACCTGATTCAGCCGCTCGACGCCCAGCTCCCCCTTGCGCATCGGCGTGAGCACCTGGATATCGTAGGGAGTGGCCTCGACATATTTCGGCAGCTTGTCCCGGATCAGTGCAATCAGCACGCCGGTGATCACGTTGACATCATCCCGCTTGAGCATAAAAAAGTCTCTGCTCTTATTGTCCAGGCGGATCGGCTCGCCCGCGTTGATCTTATGCGCGTTTACAATGATATCGCTCTCCGACGCCTGCCGGAAAATCTTCGTCAGGCGGACGACCGGAAACACATCCGAGCGGATCATATCGCGCAGCACATTGCCCGGGCCGACGCTCGGCAGCTGGTTGACGTCGCCGACAAAAATGACCCTTGTTCCGACCGTGACCGCGCGCAGCAGGGCATGCATAAGGCTGATATCGACCATCGACATTTCGTCAATAATCAGCACGTCCGTCTCGAGCGGATTGCTTTCATTGCGCTCGAACCGCGCCGTCTGGCTGTCGCCGTCCTCGTCGCCGATCCCGCGCGACAGCTCCAGCAGGCGGTGGATCGTGCTCGACTCGTGCCCCGTCGTCTCCTTCATGCGCTTCGCCGCGCGCCCTGTCGGTGCGGCCAGCAGAATCTCCATGCCCTCCGACTCAAAAAAATTGATAATGGCATTGATTGTCGTCGTCTTCCCGGTGCCCGGCCCTCCGGTCAGCAGGAAAACGCCGCTGCGCGCTGCCGTCAGCACCGCCTGCGCCTGATGCTCCTCCAGCTCGAGCTTCAGATTCTGCTGCAGTCTGGCCAACTTTGCCGCGAGCGCCTGTTGCGGCAGATCGTATGACACATTCAGGTCGATCAGCATGCGCGCCGTATTCAGCTCAAGATAATAATAGCTGGCGGTATAGACCTTTGTATCGTCCTCCCCCGGCACGAAAATAACCTTGCGCTCAAGCCGAAGATCGTCGAGCGCCTCCTCCAGCCCCTCCGCCACACCGAGCACGAACCCGGTCTGATAAAGCAGTTCCTTCTGCGGCAGGTAGACATGGCCGTTTCCGGCCGCCTGCGACAGCATGTACAGGATTCCCGCCCTCAGCCGGTAGCCGGAATCCGCACCGATGCCGACCTTCGCCGCGATATCGTCCGCGATCTTAAAGCCCACACCCCGGATGTCCTCCGCGAGCTGATACGGGTTCTGCTGGATTACCTCATTCATCCGGTCGCCGTACTTCTGATATATCTTGACCGCCAGCCCTGTCGAAATGCCGTATTGCTGCAGAAAGACCATCGCGCTGCGCATGCCGCGCTTTTCCTCAAACTGCACTGCAAAATCCCGCGCCATCTTCTCGCTGATGCCCTTCACCTGCGCGAGGCGCTCCGGCTCCTCGTCCATGATCCGGAATGTGTCCTCCTTAAATTTCGCCACGATGCGCGCCGCGAGCGCGGGCCCGATGCCGCGGATCGCTCCCGAGCCGAGGTATCGTTCCATCGCGATCATATTCTCCGGCTCCCGCACCTCGTACGCACGGACCTGAAACTGTTCTCCGTAGACCGGATGCGATGTGAAGCCGCCGCTCACATGAAGAAACTCGCCCTCTCCGATAAAGGTAAAGTTTCCGACGCAGGTCAGCTCCTCGTCCTTTTCCGTCGAGAGCGAGAGTACGGTGTAGCCGTTCTCCGCATTCCGAAATATGATCTTCTCCACATAGCCCTCAAACTGTTCGTCCAACGTATCCTCTCCCTCCCCCGGCGGCCGCACAGTCCTTCCCTGCGCTTCTGCAGCTTCTGCTTCTTCCGACAGCCTTTACCGCAGTCCTCCTTCCGGCATCGCTCCTCCTGTCAAATACAGCCGGGCAAGCACCACCTGCCCGGCTGTATCAATCCGAAAACCCTTCATGGCCTTTTCAACTCCTGCTGCACGCAGATCCCTGTGTGAAACAGCCATTGCACCAATCCCGGAGAATCAAAAATGAAATCTCTCATGGTTTCATTTTGATTCTCCCATGCGAAAGGGCTCGCCATCAAACTCTTTTCTGCTACCTCGAAGCCCTTTCGCATTGCATGGCTTCATAAAGCTGCTGTGCCAGCCCGAGCTCGTTCCTCTCGGAAATCATCTTGCCGACCTCCTCATAGAGAAGATCGCCGAACTGCTCCATATAATCGTTTTCCTTCTCATCCTCGTCCTTCGGAATCGTCTTTTCCATCCCCTTGAGCATCTGCTCCACAAGGTAGGATTCGAAGGCTCTGCACGACTCGAGCAGCTCCTCGTCCGACGCGTTCGCGACGTCCAGTGAGCCGAGCGAGCTCTGCAGCTTCGAGGCCTTCGCCGTCTGGGACGACTGAGCCATATTATTCATATAGTAATCCGCACCAACGGAAATACTCATGGTCGCACCTCTTTCCTCTTATCAGCCTCTGAGATTATTCGCCTGCTGCAGCATCTCGTCGGAGGCGTTGATCACCTTCGAATTCATCTCGTAGGCGCGCTGTGTCACAATCAGATTAACAATCTCATCCGCCGTATGTACATTGGAGGCCTCAACATATTTTGTGAGAATCCTGCTCTGCTTGAGCACCGTATCCGTGCTCTCCTGCCGCGGCATGCCGGAAGCCTCGCTCACCTGAAAAAGGCTGCCGTGAATTTTCAGAAGCCCCGCCGGATTATTGAACTGAACCAGCCCGATCCTGACGCCGGTCGCCTGCCCGTTGCCCGTCGCATCCGGATAGCAGATATTTCCGACCGCATCAATGCTGATCTGCGCCATATCCTGCGTCTCCGCAAAGCTGATAATATTCCCGTTCGTATCGAGCAGCTGGCAGCCATCCGAATTTGCGATGCAGATCGTGCCGGCGGAATGTCTCGCCCGCCCGAACGAGCCGTTGCTGGTGTATGCCGTCGTGCCG
>CAMWWR010000065.1 GCA_947178045.1 uncultured Clostridia bacterium | reverse complement strand
CATATCGCATATTCGTCCACTATACTTCATCGGGTAAGAGCCAAAAGCATTTTTATCAGTGTTTCCTTAAATAACACCTGCTTTGAATAAAAGCCCTGCTTTCTGAAAATACTGGCAGTATCCAGTAAAATATCAGGAGGCAGGTCTTAAGGAAACGCTTATTAAAGCGTTTCCTGCACCGGATTTGCGCCGCGAAGCGGCAGATTCCCCGGCAAATCCGTGTGCATCCACCAAAGGCTCTGAGGAAGCGATGATTTAATCAGCGCTTCCTCAAAGACCTGCTTTCTGAAAAATACCGGCGGTATCCAGTAAAATATCAGGAGGCAGGTCTTTTTATGTCAGGAATTATTATAGCAATATTGTCCGGTGTAATGATGAGCGTTCAGGGAGTGTTCAACACCGGCGTGACAAAGCAGACAAGTATATGGACAGCGGCGACCTTTGTCCAGCTGACCGCGCTGATTGTCAGCATCGGGGCATGGTTCGTCGCGGGCGGACAGGCACCGTTTTCCAGCCTGTTCCGGATCGAGGGCAAATACATGCTGCTCGGGGGCGTGATCGGCATTGCGATCACCTGGACGGTCATCCAAAGCGTGGCGCTGCTCGGCCCGGCAAAATCGGCGATGCTGATCGTCACCTCGCAGCTGATCGCGGCCTATCTCATCGAGCTGTTCGGGCTGTTCGGGACGGAAAAGGCCGAATTTCAGATCAGAAAGCTGATCGCCATGGTGCTTGTCATTGGCGGCATCCTGCTGTTCCAGTGGTCGGGCCAGAAGGGCTAGGGAAAGGCAGATTAAAGTGTTTCCTGAGCCGGAGGAGAAGGCGTTTGGATCCCGGGCCGGGCAGGAGGGCCAGAAGGCCGCGCCGTAATAAATATTTCAGAATTTATATCGAAAAAAGCCCTTGTAATATAGAGCATTATCCTGTACAATAGTACTGGATTGTATTGAGGGTACAGTTCGGGGAAGCATCTGGAAAGGGTCAGGTGTTTCTCTATGATGAAAAGAAGAAAAATGTGGAAAGCGGTGCTTTCCGCTTTATTTGTTGTGTTTGCCGGCATGCTGTACGCGTGCGGTGGAAAAGGGCAGGCTGTCGTGGAGCTCGCGGGCCGGAAGGACGCGCCCGCGGACGATTTGCATGGATCGGTGTCCCTCCCGGAGCCGGGCGGGGCTGACAGCGTGGGGAAGGCGGAACAGGATGTTCCGGAGAGGAAAAGTACGGCGGGGCCGACGGCTGCACCCGTGCTTTGCTATGTTCATGTATGCGGGGCCGTGAAGCGTCCGGGCGTATACGCGCTGGCGGAGGATTCCCGTGTTGCCGATGCGATCGCTGCCGCGGGTGGTCTGACGGAGGATGCGGCGGGGGATTATCTCAACCAGGCCAGAAGGGTAGCGGACGGCGAGCAGCTGTATGTGCCCGACGCCGGGGAGGCGGAGCTTCTTGCGGAGGAGGGGCGGACCCCTCTCCGGGATGCCGCGCAGGGCGTGGGGACTGCGCCGCCTGCGGGATCGGGAAGTGCTTCGTCCGCAGGCTCGGAGAATGTGCCGCCCGCGGACGTGCTTGGCGCGCAGCGGGTGAATATCAATACGGCGACGAAGGAGCAGCTGATGGGGCTGAACGGGATCGGTGCGTCCCGCGCGGAGGCGATCCTCGCCTACCGCAGGGAGCATGGGGAGTTCCGTGCCTGCGAGGATCTGATGAAGGTCAATGGAATCAAGGAAGCAGTGTATCAGAAGCTCTGTGAATACATAACGGTAGGAAACGGCGGTTCCTGACAGGAACCGGAAAGCAGCGGGCCCGGCGGGAAACGGGAAGCGGAAGATTCCCGACAGGACGGAAAGCGGCGGGAAAGCAGGAAACGGCAGACCTGACGGGAAAACGGGAAATGGAGGATTGCAGTGAGTAAGAGGATTCTTGTGGTGGACGACGAGAAGCTGATTGTAAAGGGGATAAGATTCAGTCTGGAGCAGGACGGCATGGAGGTGGACTGTGCCTACGACGGGGAGGAGGCGCTTCTGGCGGCGAGGAAAAAGGAGTATGACGTTGTGCTGCTGGATGTGATGCTGCCGAAGATCGGCGGTTTTGAGGTATGCCAGCAGATACGCGAATTTTCCGATATGCCGATCATTATGCTCACGGCCAAGGGCGACGACATGGACAAGATCCTCGGGCTGGAATACGGCGCGGATGATTATATTACAAAACCGTTTAATATTCTGGAGGTCAAGGCAAGGATCAAGGCGATTCTCCGCCGCAACGACAAGAAAAATCCGGACGGGGAGAAAGCCAGAAAGGAAAGCACGGTGCTGGAATATGACGGGCTGCGGCTGGATCAGGAGAGCAGACGCGTCTATATCCACGGGAGGGAGATCAATCTCACGGCAAAGGAATACGACCTGCTCGAGCTGCTGCTGCTGAATCCGAACAAGGTGTACGGGAGGGAGAGCCTGCTGAATCTCGTGTGGGGCTATGATTACCCGGGGGATGTCCGCACGGTGGACGTACATATCCGCAGGCTCCGGGAGAAGATCGAGGAAAATCCGAGCGAGCCGAGGTACGTTCACACGAAGTGGGGCGTGGGCTATTATTTCCAGGCAGGCTGAGGGGACGGCGGTGAAAAGAGGGAAAATAAGACTGAAAAAGAAGCTGAAGCAGTTCAAAAGCATGCATATATGCCTGTTTCTACTTTTAATCACTGTGTCTGGTCTGGCGCTGGCCGGCGTGACTGCCGGAACGCTGCTCGTGTACCAGCGGCAAATGCTCTCCGGGAGGACGACGGAGCTGCAGGAATACGGGCTGGCGCTGTCAAACCGGATATCCGCGTCGGGCTTTCCGTCCGTGCAGGGAACACAGCTCGGGGCGGAGCTGGCGGCTGCGGCCAATATTTTTGACGGCCGGATCGTTGTGGTGGACGGCAATCTCAAGGTGGTTTCCGACACCTTCAATTATGAGGTCGGGAAAATACTGATCTCAAAGCCGGTGATTGAGTGCGTCCGGGGAATCAGCGGACAGCGGGTGACCAAGGGGGAGAATTATGTGGAGCTCACGCTCCCGGTGATGCAGAACGGAGGCCGCGAGAATGTGGGAGCCATCATTCTGCGGGCGTCCCTCGAGGAGCAAAATGCCGGCTTTGAGCGGGTGGAGGCATGGATGCTGGCGTTCGATGCGGTGCTGATGTGCGCGGTCGGGCTGGTGGCATTCTACGCGTCTACGGCGATGGTAAGGCCGTTCAAGGCGATTATCGCTTCCATCCAGCATGTGACGGACGGCTACATGGAGGATGTGGTGTCGATCCGCGGCTTTAACGAGGTCGAGAGGATATCGGACTCCTTCAATGAGATGCTGCGCGAGATGAAAAAGGTGGAGGAATCGAGGCAGGAATTCGTATCAAATGTGTCGCATGAGCTGAAGACGCCGATGACGTCGATGAAGGTGCTTGCGGATTCCCTTATAGCGCAGGAGGAAGCGCCGGTCGAGATGTACCGCGAATTTATGGAGGATATCAACGACGAGATCGAGCGGGAGGACAAGATCATCAACGATCTGCTCTCCCTCGTAAAGCTCGGCAGGAAGAACGGGGAAATGCACATCGCGCAGGTCAGCATCAACGAGCTGCTGGAGATTATTCTCCGGCGCATCAAGCCGCTGGCGCAAAACCGCAATATCGAGCTTGTGTTTGAGAGCTTCCGGCCGGTGCTGGCGACCGTGGACGAGGTCAAGCTCTCGCTCGCAATCTCCAATCTCATTGAGAATGCGGTGAAATATAATGTAGATGAGGGGAATGTGCGGGTCTCGCTCAATGCCGATCACAAATATTTTTATATCACGGTGGCGGATTCCGGAATCGGCATTCCGGAGGCGGCGCAGCCGTTTGTGTTTGACCGGTTTTACCGCGTGGATAAGGCGCGCTCCCGGGAGACGGGGGGAACCGGGCTCGGACTTGCGATCACAAAGAGCGTGATCCTGCGGCATAAGGGGACGATAAAGCTGTACAGCCGGGAGAACGAGGGGACGACCTTTACGGTGCGCGTCCCGCTCAGCTACATCCCGGACTGAATAAGAAAGGACCTGATTTTTCTGCAAAGCGTGAATGGAGGAAAAATGAAACGACGGATATGGATCGCGGCGGGAGTGTTCGGCATACTGCTGGCGGCCGCCGGCGCGGGCTGCGGCAGGGAAGAGGGGAGCGAGGCGTCGGGCGGAAAGCTGTATTTTCTGAACGAGGCTGAGACTCAGCTTGTGAGCGAGGCATACGAGGTGAAGGCGACCTTCCGGGAGGCGAAGGTACAGGAATATGTCGAAGCGCTCGACAAAGAACCGGAGAACCGGGGCTACAAAAGGCTGCTGCCGGACAATGTCGCGCTGCTCGATTATTCCTTCGGCGAAGCGGGCCAGCTGATCCTGAATTTTGACGCGAATTACAGCTCGCTGTCCGGGATCACCGAGATACTGATCCGGGCGGCGCTTGTCAAGACCTTCTGCCAGATTGAGGGTGTTGACTATGTTGAATTCTATGTAAACGGGATTCCCTGCATGAGCGGGGAGGTGCCGGTCGGCCTGATGAGGGCGGATGATTTTATCGACGAGAACATGTATGGGCAGATAGCGAATGTTTCCGTTTTCTTTGCGAACGAGGACGGCACGGCGCTGCTGGAATCGCATCGCCAGGTGAGCTACAGCGCGAGCATTTCCATGGAACAGCTGGTGATCGAGCAGCTGCTCGAGGGGCCCGTACCGGAGGAGGCGGAGGCGGGAATGTGCCCGACGATGCCGCAGGGCACGGAGCTGATCAAGATCAGCACGAAGGACGGCGTGTGCTATGTGGATCTAAATGAAAAGTTTCTGGAAAGGCCGGAAGGACTGAGCGAGGAGGTTATTGTGTACTCCGTCGTCAATTCCCTTGTCGAGCTGCCGAACATAAACAAAGTACAGTTCCGTATCGACGGTGAGACGAGGAAGGCCTATCAGTCCGTTCCTCTTTCGGAGCTGCTGGAGCGGAATCTGAATTTGATAGAGACCGAGAACTAAGGAAACGCTGATTAAATCAGCGTTTCCTTAGAGCCTCCGGCAGGATGCAAAGCCTCTTTCAGAGGCTTGCGGATTTGCCAGGGAATATGCGCTTCGCGGCGCAAATCCGGTGCGGAAAACGCTTTAATCGGCGTTTCCCTGATTTGACAGCAACTGAGAATCAAAATCTGAAATTTAATATTGCCGTCGGGCTCCGGCGCGGCAGAACCATCCGCGGCAGCGTGCAGCTGTGCGGGAGGCCTGCGCGCACGGGGGACGGCGGGGAAGGGCGGATATGGTAAAGCGACCACTTGTTTTGCTGACCGCCGCTTATCTGACTGGAATCTATGCGGGGAGCAGCCGCCGTGCGTCGGTCGTGCTGTTTTCTGCAGTCTTTTTTTCGATTTGTTTCCTGATTCTAAAACGAAAAAAATATGGCAGGGAGAAGGTGCTTCTTCTTGTACCGTTGTTTGCCGCTGCCGGCTTTCTGCGCATTTCGAAAGAGGAGCAGAGCGGGCCGCTCGAGGCGGCGCTGACCGAAAAGCAGGAATGCGCCGTGACAGGGGTGGTTAAACAGACATATATGGGAACGGGCGGCTGCAGGCTTGTCGTCCGCACGCAGACGGTGCGGACGGACGGTGTGCCGGAGCAGCAGGAGGCGCTGATTCTCGTATATCCGGGGGAGGAGACGCCGGTATGTCCGGGCAGCCGCGTGGCGCTGTACGGGGAGATTCTGCCGTTGTCCAGAGCAGATAATCCGGGGCAGTTTGATGAATATAATTATTACAGGGCACAGGGAATCTGTGCGAAGCTGTACGCGGACAGCGTTTCGGTGCTGTCGGAGGGACGCGGCCTTGGGCGCGTTTTCTGGAAAATAAAAAGAAAGCTTACGCAGGTGTTTCATGCAGTTCTCCCGGAGGAGCAGGCCGGCGTTCTGGACGCGATGCTGCTGGCAGAGAAGGGAATGCTGTCCGACGGCATAAAGGAGCTGTACCGGGATTCCGGGCTGTCGCATACGCTGGTTGTTTCCGGGCTGCATCTTTCTATGCTGGGGCTCGGCTTTTACCGGCTGCTCCGGCGATTCCGGCTCGGGGCGAACGCCTCCGCGACGGCGGCCGCGGGGATGATCCTGTGCTTTTGCTCCTTTGCAGGGATAGGGATCCCGGCAGTGCGCGCTGCGGTCATGCTTCTGCTGTCCCTGTTTTCCGGACGATTCGGAAAAACCTACGATGCGCCCACGGGCCTGGCTGCTGCCGCACTGCTGGTGCTGAGCCGGCAGCCCCTGCAGCTTTTTCAGGCGGGCTTTCTGCTGTCCTTCGGCGCGGTGGCGGGGATTCTTTTGTTCCAGCCGCTGTTTGAACGGATGGGAATTGCGCGCCTTGGGAGCAGCCTGGCCGTACAGCTTGTGCTGACGCCGATCACGCTGTGGTTCTTTTATGAGCTTCCGGTGTACGCGGTTTTTCTCAATCTGATCATTTTGCCGTTTCTGAGCCTGCTGCTGGTGCTCGGGCTGCTCACGGGCGCGGCGGGAAGCATATCGCTCGGCATCGGAAGATTTTTTGCAGGCGGGGTTCACGCTGTTTTAAGCGGCTATGAGGCGGTCTGCCGCGTCAATGAAAAACTGCCGGGCCGGCGGCTTTGCTTCGGAAGGCCGCAGCCGTGGCAAATCGCGCTTTATTTGGCGCTTCTCGCAGCGTTTTTCCTGCTCTGCCGAAAATTTAAGAAAAAACGCTGCCTTTGCTTTTTGCTGCTGTTCGGGCTGTTCCTGCTGCCGCGGCAGAGGGGCTGGCAGGTGGCCTTTCTGTCCGTCGGACAGGGGGACTGTGCGGTGCTGGAAAGCGGGAAGCTGACCGTGCTTCTGGATGCGGGCAGTTCCATGAAGGGGGCGTCGGACCGGATTCTCGTTCCGTATCTGCAGTACCTTGGGGACGGCACGATCGAGTATGCGTTTGTCAGCCATACGGACCGTGACCATTACAGTATGCTTGCGGAGCTTCTGCGCACGATGGCGGAGGGAGAGGCAAAGATTACCGTAGAAACACTTGTACTGCCGGAGGCAGGCATGGGGGAGGAGAGCGCGGGGCAGCTGGCGGAGCTCGCCGCGCAGGCGGGTGTCAAGCTGATCACCTTCGCTTCGGGCGACCGCCTGACCGGGGAGGAGCTGGAGCTTTTATGCCTGTATCCGGGAGAAAGTCCCGGGGCAGGGCAGTACGATACAAACAATACCTCGCTTGTACTCCGGCTCCGGCTGCCGCGCGGTCATCTCATGCGGAAAGGGCAACCGGTACGGCCATCCGCATGCAGAAACGCTCGAGCGCATGGAGCAATGCGGCGTGGAGAGCCATATTACCTGGCGTACCGGCGCGGTGATCATAGATGAGAAGGGGCTGAGGTGCTTTGCGGAGGGAGGGAAAGATCCGTCTCACCCAGAATATCCCGTGTAATGTAGAGCGGGAATGTGGGCGGGCACTGGCCGTATATATTGCCGAAATGCCCGCTCTTTTCCGAGCTGGCATGCCATTTGATCAGGCTGGCGCAAAAGCCGCACAGCTCGATGCAGGTGATGCCCTTCGGGTGGACGCAGCTGCCGCAGTTAAAGTAGGGGGAGGGCTCGCTGCCGAGCATCGGGCGGTGAGTATGCCCGGTCAGAAGAAGAACTCCGGAATCCCTGGCATAGCTGAGATATTTCTTTTCGAGCTTTTCCTTTTTTGTGTTGTTCCGGGCGGAGCTGGTGGGATCCAGGACGCCGAAATATTCCAGAGGAGCCCAGAGATAGCGCACCAGAAAGCGGGCGAGCCGCCAGTATACCGAATTGAGCAGATCAGCCTGATGGCCGTGCGTCACGCGCAGCTCCAGCGGGAAGCGTTCGGCCTTCAGAATCAGCCCTTCATAAAAGCAGAGCTCCGGCAGTCCGGGGAGAGCAATGTGGGACTTCGATTTGCGAAATTCCTTTTTCGTGATATCGTGATTTCCGTAGAGCATGTATAAGCGC
>CAMWWR010000064.1 GCA_947178045.1 uncultured Clostridia bacterium | reverse complement strand
AATATTTCCCATAGATAAAGCGCCTCCCGGATTTTCATTGATTTTTTCAATACAGTATTATAGCATGTCCGGGGGCAGAAATAAAGGAATTTTACGCGCGAAATCGTGCTTTTTACGATTCCTGTGCATCGTTTTTGCTACAGGGAAGCCGAGGGCCAAACGGTAACACGGCGTTTTTGCGGGGGTATATTGCTTTTTGATGACGATTTTGGTAATATTATTTGCATAATGGGAGATTTTGAGGGAACGGAGAGCAGAATGACGCGATTTTGGGCAGAGGAGAAGCCCGGCAGAAGGGGAGACCACCACCGGGCTTGATTTATGAAAAAATACCTTGCAAGCGTGTTTGATTACGATGATTTAAGTATAGCCTTTAGAAATGATTATAGTGTGGCTAATATATGAACAATTTGTGAATAATTGAAAAATTTACATTGGTTAATCCGGATTGACCTGTGAAAAACTATGAAAAAATCGGAAATGGGAAGTGGCAGATATGGGCAATGTGTTTAAAAAACTGATGCGGAAGGAATTTGGCGAGGGCGCTTATGAGCGCTACTGCGGATATATTTACGGCGAGCAGGAAAGTCGGGTTCAGGAGAACCGGATGATTTTTGAGGAAATGTACCTCGCCCTGAAGGATAAGGATATGCGGGTGCTGCAGGGGAAAAAGGAGCAGCTCGACCGCGCAATCCTGCAGGCGTTCGTGATCTGCCGCAATTACTGGTTCGCCGCCGCGGCCGCGCTGCTGACGGCGCTGCTTGTCTGCCTGCTCATACCGGGGACGTGGCTGCTGTATCTGCTGCTGATGGCCGATGCCGCCGGATTTGCGGCAAAGACCGGTGAGTATATTTCGAACAAATACTGCTATGTCGACGCGCGGATCATCCTGATTTACAAATCGGTGCTGGATAAGCTCTGCCCGGGCAGGCGGGAGAGCTGACAAACGGGGCGTCCGGCGGGAAAAGAGCGCTGCCGGGCGGCAGGAGAATGTACCAGAGAAGCATCGCAGGCCTGTCTGCGACAGAGGAGAGAGGGAGAAGAATGGCACTGCACTATATATTCGGCGATTCCGGCTCGGGAAAGTCGAGATTCCTATGCCGGACAATTTTGCAGCGGGCGAAGGAGCATCCGGAAAAACGGTTCCTTGTCATCGTGCCGGAGCAGTTTACGCTGCAGACGCAGAAGGAGTTCGTCACCCTGCTGCCGGAGACGAGGGGCATCATGAACATTGACGTCCTGAGCTTTCTGCGCCTTGCGTACCGGGTTTTTGAGAAGACGGGCGACCGGCCCGTTGTGCTCGAGGACACGGGCAAGAGCATGATCGTGAAAAAGGTGGCGATGCAGTGCGAGAAGGAGCTGGAGCTGTTCGGGCGCAATGTCCGCAAGACCGGCTTCATCGCGGAGATCAAGTCCATTATTTCCGAGTTTTTCCAGTACGGGATCGGCGAGGAGGAATGGCAGAGCATGCTGGAGGCCGCGGAGGAAAAGCCGGCGCTGAAGAAGAAGCTGAAGGATCTGGAGCTTTTATACCGCGGTTTTCAGGATTTTCTGGCGGACCGCTATATCACGACGGAGGGTGTGCTTGACCTGCTGCGGGACAGAGCGCCGGACTGCGGGATGCTTGCCGGGAGCACGCTCTGCCTCGACGGGTTTACCGGCTTTACGCCCTCGCAGTACAAGCTGCTCGAGGTGCTGCTGCGCTGCTGCGAGGAATGCTATGTGACGGTGACGCTTCCGCCGGAGCTTGTGCACCGCACGCTGAAGGAGCACGAGCTCTTTCATCTCAGCTCGAAGACGGTGCAGTGGCTGGACCGCATCGCGGCAAAGAGCAGGCAGGAGATCGCCGAGCCCGCAGTTCTGCAGGAGAGGGGAAGATACGGCTCCGCGCCGGCGCTGCGTTTCCTGGGAACAGGGCTGTTTCGGCCCGGCAGCGGGGTTTTTGAGGAGGAGCAGTGCGACATCGGCATTTATACGCACAGAAATCTGCAGGACGAAATTACCTGGACGGTGACGCGCATTTACCGGCTGGTAAAGGAGGAGGGCTGCCGCTACCGCGATATCGCGGTCGTGACCGCGGATCTGGACAGCTATGCGGACGGATTTCTGAGGGAATTTGACCGTGCCGGGCTGCCGTGCTTTATCGACCGGAAGAAAAAAATAACGGACAATCCGGTGATTGAGTTTATCGATGCCGCGCTTGAGGTGGCGGCGCGGGATTTTTCCGGCGACTCGGTGTTCCATTATATGAAATCGCCGCTCTCGGGCTTTTCTGCCGCGGAGTGCGACCGGACGGAGAATTACATACTGGGGCTCGGGATCCGTCATTTTTCCGGGTACACAAGGGAATGGACGAGGAGTCCGAAATCGCATTACCCGTGTCCGCTGGAGGAGCTGAATGCCGTGCGCGTCCGGCTGGCGGGGCAGCTGGCGGATTTTTGCCGCACCATGCGCGGGAACCGGGCGACGACGACGGAGCGGCTGACAGCGCTGTTTGCGCTGCTGGCGGAGCGGGGAGCGGAGCGCTACCTTGCGGACCGGGCGGAGGAATGGAAGGAGAGCGATCCGCTGCGCGCCAGGGAGTACGCGCAGCTGTGGCGCATTCTGCTCGATATTTTCGACCGCATGGCGGGGCTGCTCGGCGACGACCGGATGAGCCTGCGGGAATTCACAGAGCTTCTGCAGACAGGCTTCGACGAGGCAAAGGTCGGACTTGTGCCGCCGGGAATCGACCAGATCGTTGTCGGAGATATGGAGCGGACCAGACTGGCGGGGATCCGCGTGCTCTTTTTCCTGGGAATGAACGAGGGCGTCGTGCCGAAGCCGGCGCAGGGCGGCGGAGTGCTGTCCGAGCAGGACAGGCAGCTGTTTTCCGAGCGGGGGATCGAGCTTGCGCCAACCAGGAGGCAGTCGGCGTTTTTGAGCGAATTTTACCTTTATCTGAGTCTGACGAAGCCGTCGGACAAGCTTTTTCTGTCTTACCGCAGGACGGATGCGGCGGGCAAGGCAATGCGCCCGTCGTATCTGCTGGGAAGGGTGAGAAAGCTTTTTCCGAGGCTCTCCGTGCGGGAGGAGGCGGAGGACGACCTTGGCCGCTGCCTCGGCACGGATGCGGGACTAAACCGTTTCCTTTCCGGAATCCAGCAGTATCTTGAGAATCCGCCGCAGGCGCCGGTCTATTTCCGCGAGCTGTATCTGGCATATTTTTCCGGACAGCTCGCCATGCCGCTCTCAAAGGAAGCGGTCACGGCGGCGGCGTTTTACCGCAAGCCGGAGCAGCCGCTCTCGGCGGAAAATGCGAGACAGCTCTACGGGACGCGCCTGTCTGGCAGCGTGACGCGGCTCGAGCAGTACGCCGCCTGCGCCTTTGCTCATTTTCTCGGCAGCGGGCTGGAGCTGGAGGAGCGGGCGGAATACCAGCTGCGCCTGCCGGACATCGGGACGATCTATCACGAGGCGCTGCAGCGCTTTTCCGAAGCGATGAAGCGGGAGCATTACCGATGGCACGACGTGCCGCAGGAGGAGGCGGAGCGGCTGCTGGAGGCGGCAGTCACCGATGCGGTGAAAAATTTCGGAAGCGATATTTTTGAGAGCACGAGCCGGAATATGTGGCTGCTTGAGCGGATCAAGAGGATGCTGCGGCGGACGATCGCCGTGGTGCAGTCGCAGATACGCTCCGGCGATTTTGAGCCGGAGCTGTTCGAGTATGCATTTACGCACGCGGACCGGTATCTCAGCCTGCGAGGGCGGATCGACCGCATCGATCTGTGCGAGGAGGGCGGACGCACCTATCTGCGCATCGTCGATTATAAATCGGGAACAACGCAGTTTTCCCTTGAGAAGCTCTATTACGGTCTTCAGCTCCAGCTCGCGGTCTATATGGGAGCCGCGCTCGACTGGGCCAGAGAGCAGGGGAAGGAGGATGTCGCGCCGGCGGGCATGCTGTATTACCGGATCGACGATCCCCTTGTGGCAAAGGGGGGCGATGCCGCGAAACAGCTTCGGAAAGAGCTGGCGATGAACGGGCTTGTCAGTGCCGACACAGCTTCGCTCGTGCGCCAGGACAGGGCATTTTTCAACGCAGGCGGGGGGCTGGCGGCCGGCGTGACCTCGGAGGTGATTCCGGCCGCGACCTTAAAAAGCGGCCTGCTCTCTGCCAGGTCCATGGCTGCGGAGGAAAAAAATTTCCGCGCGGCGCTGGACTGCGCACGGGAGACCCTGTACCGGAATGCGGAGCAGATCATGCAGGGAGACGTGGATCCGTCCCCGTATCGCAGGGGAATGGAGACGGCCTGCGGCCTCTGCAGTTTCCGGGAGGGCTGCAGCTTTGATCCGAGACTTTTGGGCTACCGGTATCGGACCCTGGAAAAAATCGATGCGGGCGAGCTTTGGGACAGGATAAGAGAGGGGAGCGGTGAGAGTGAGGGAGACGCGGAGAACAAAGCAGCAGGAGCAGGAACAGCAGGAATCGGAGAGGACAGCCGGCCGGGCGCAGGAGGTGCTGCAGGAGACGGAGGCGTCGAAGACGGCGGAGAGGCCAACCGGTCGGATGCAGGGGATACTGCAGGCGGGAGAACAGCAGGAGCCGGAGAAGACAGTCAGCCGGGTGCAGAAGCCGGCAGGGGCAGCCGACCGGACGCAAGAGGTGCTGCAGGAGACGGAGGCGCAGGCGGGAGAACAGCAGAAGCCGGAGGAGACAGTCAGTCGAGCGCAGAAGCCGGCAATGGCAGCCATCCAGCCTCAGAGAGCTGAAGTCCGAACACAGCCGGGGGAGTCCGGCCCTCGCTGGACGCCGGAGCAGAGGCAGGTCATCGAGCTGAGGGACCGGGAGCTGCTGGTGTCCGCGGCCGCGGGCTCCGGCAAGACCGCGACGCTTGTGCAGCGCATTATCGAGCGTATTACGGATCCGCAGAGGCCTGTGGATATCGATCGTCTGCTTGTCGTGACCTTCACGCGGGCCGCGGCGTCGGAAATGCGGGAGCGCATCGGGGCGGCGCTCGAGGAAAAACTGGCGGGGCAGCCGGGAACAGACCATCTGCAGC
This sequence comes from uncultured Clostridia bacterium, assembly GCA_947178045.1. Classification (GTDB taxonomy): domain Bacteria; phylum Bacillota; class Clostridia; order Lachnospirales; family Lachnospiraceae; genus RGIG4057. Next base: position 3,026 of record CAMWWR010000064.1, on the reverse strand, counting down.
GTCAGACGCTGCTCCTTCACAGCGCCCGGATCACGACGATCGACAGCTTCTGCCTGTCCGTCATCCAGAATTATTTTCACGATATCGATCTTGATCCGGTATTCCGCGTGGCGGACGAGGAGGAGCTGACCCTGCTGCGGCGCGAGGCGGTGCAGGAAATTCTGGAGGAGGAATACGAGCGGGAGAGCGAGGATTTTCTGGCCTTCGCCGCGTGCTATGGCGGGCGGCATCAGGATACAAGGCTTGAGGAGTACATTCTGAGACTTGCGCGGTTTGCGGAAAGCTGCCCGTGGCCGGAGCAGTGGCTCGAGGACATGGCAGAACAGCTTTCTGCGGGGAACATGGAGGACAGTGCCTGGCTGCGGAGGCTGGAGGAGACGGTGCAGCTCTGCGCCGCGGAATGCCTGGAGCTGAACGAAACGGCAGTCAGTCTGTGCAGCAAAGACAGGCAGGGGCCGTATGCGTACCTTGAGGCGCTGGAGTCGGATCGGAAATATTTGGAGGAGCTTGCGGGCTGCAAATCCTACCGGGAAATACTGGATGTGTTTGACCGCCTTGAATTTAAAGCGCTGTCGCGCAAATCGATGCCGGACTGCACGGGCGAGAGCAAGGAGCGGGTGAAGGCATTGCGGGAGCAGATAAAGGATTGCCTGAAGGAGCTGAGGGAGGACTACTTTTTTCAGAGCTGCGAGGAGATGGAGAGCGACTGGCGGCATTCCGCGATTCCGGCGCGCGTGCTGATCCGGCTCACACTCGCGTTTCGCGCACGGCTTGCGGAAAAAAAATCGGAAAAGCATCTGCTCGATTTTTCGGATGTCGAGCACTTTGCGCTGGATATTCTGGTGGAGCGTGTGCCGCAGAAAAAGGGGCAGCAGGGGGAAAAAGAGAACGCGGAAAAGCCGGAAGATTCCGGCGCGGGACATTACCGCGCTGCGGCCCGTTCCGCGGCGATTGAGCTCCGGCGGCAGTACGATGAGATCATGATCGACGAGTATCAGGACAGCAACGATGTCCAGGAGACGATCCTGCGCAGCATTTCCCGCGCGGAGGAGGGAAGGCCGAATATTTTCATGGTCGGCGACGTCAAGCAGAGCATTTACCGGTTCCGCATGGCGAAGCCCGAGCTGTTTCTGCAGAAATACAATGCCTATCCGAAGGAGGACGGGCCGTTCCAGAGAATCGATCTTCACAAAAATTTTCGGAGCAGAAAGCAGGTGCTGGACAGTGTGAACGACCTGTTTTTCAAAATCATGGGCCCGCGGCTCGGGCAGATCGATTACGACGATGATGCGGCGCTGTATGCGGGGGCGGAATATCCCGCGCGGGACGGCGGGGCGATCGACAACCGGACGGAGCTCCTGCTTTTATGCGAGGAGGAGGCCGGGGCCGAGACCGGTGCTGAGGGCACGGCCCCGGATGGCAGTCTCTCCGGCGGGGAGGAGGCCGCGGAATATACCGAGAAGGAGCGGGAGGCGCTGCTTGCCGCCGTGAAGATCCGGGAGCTTGTCTCGGGTGGCTTTACCGTGCAGAAAAAGGCGGGCGACGGCAGCCTGGCGCCCGCTCCGTGCGAATACCGGGATATTGTGATCCTGCTGCGGACAATGAGCGGCTGGTCGGAGGTGTTTGTTCAGGTGCTTGCGGCGCAGGGGATCCCGGTCGTATCCGATACGCAGAAGGGGTATTTTGATGCACTCGAGGTCAAGTGGCTGCTGAATTACCTGCGCTGCCTCGACAATCCGCTGCAGGATATCCCGTTCGCCGGCGTGCTGCTCTCGCCCTTTGCGGGGCTGAATACGAACGAGCTCGCCGCGCTGAGGAGCGAGTGCAGAAAACAGCCGCTCTACGAAGCGGTGCTTTTCTATGAGCAGAACGGAAGCGAGGAGGCTCTGAGGGAGAAGCTCGGCCGGTTTTTGACGGTATTTCGGGAGCTGCGGGCGCGCAGCAGGATTCTCACTGTGCCGGAGCTTTTGGCGGAGCTGTATGCCGGAACCGGCTACGACAGCTTTGTCGCGGCCATGCCGGCGGGCGCGCAGCGCAGCGACAATCTCAGGATGTTTTCGGCCAAGGCGGCCGCCTTTGAGCAGAGCTCCTACCGGGGGCTGTTCCAGTTTATCCGCTATGTGGAAAAGCTGATCTCCTACGAGATTGATTACGGCGAGGCAGCGGGGACCGGCGGGGACGACAACGCGGTGCGCATCATGAGTATTCACCGGAGCAAGGGCCTTGAATTTCCCGTCGTGTTTGTGAGCGGTACGGCGAAGCGGTTCAATTTCACGGACATGCGCGAGAGAATGATCTGTCATCCGGAGCTGGGCCTGGCCTTGGACGATATCGACGAGGAAAACCGCACGATCGTCCCGACGCTGAAAAAGAAGCTGCTGCAGAGCGTGCTGACGGAGGAAATGCTCGGCGAGGAGCTGAGGCTTCTTTACGTCGCCATGACGAGGGCGAAGGAGAAGCTCTATCTGACCGGCTATGTGAAAAATCCGAAAAAGCAGCGGGAGCGCTGGGAGGCGGGCCGGACGCCGGGAAGAGAAAAGCTGCGCTATCTCTCGCTGCGCAGGGCCGCCAGCTATCTGGATTTTATCGGGCCAGCGCTTGCGGAGATGGAAACGATCAGGGTCACGGATACCGGCGCGTAGCAGCTGTAACTGCATGAGCAGGATCGGGGAGAGCACATAGCGGTCAGCAGGGAGGAATTTCTCGCGGCCGAGCCGGAACAGGTAGGGGCAGAGGAGGAGCTGTGGCAAAAGCTTTGCGGCTATCTCCAGTTTGATTACCCTTATGAGGTGGAGCGGCAGCTTCCGATCAAGACGAGCGTGTCCGAGATCAAGAGCCGCGCGTACACGGAGGAGGAATTCGTTGTCCCGGAGCTTGTGCCCGTGCCGGGAGAACCGGAATCAGAGGAGGAAGAGGAAGGGCGGCAGGCAGAGGAAGAAATGAGCCGGCAGGCGGAAGAGGAGGACAGTCAGGCTGGAAAAGGAGAAAGGCAGCGGGCAGAAGAAAAAGGACGGCAGACGGAAGAG
>CAMWWR010000063.1 GCA_947178045.1 uncultured Clostridia bacterium | reverse complement strand
AAAGCAACCTGTTCTGAGAGCTGTGAATTTCGTGAAGGTTGTTACCGCTCTGCCTCTGACTTTCCTGTAACAAAAGACGTCTTTATGTTGACATTTATTCTCAATAGCGTTATGCTATATTAAAATTTCGTATGGAGGGATGTTCTTATGAAAACACTAAGACGGTCATCGCTGCTTCTTGTATTCTGCTTTGTGGTCTCGCTGTTTTCACCGGTTTCGGCAGAAGCTGCCGTGCTGAAAATGAATAAGGCGAAGGCAATTTTAGAGGTTGACGCTACATTAAAGTTGAAGCTTGGCTCTTTGGAGGGCACGGAATCAAAATGGTCTTCCAGTGATAAAAAGGTGGCGTCAGTATCAAAAACAGGTACTGTGACAGCCAAATCAGAGGGGACTGCAACAATAACAGCAACGTATGATAGTAAGAAATATACTTGCAAAGTAACGGTAGTCGATAGCAACAAAGAGGACAGTTCAGAATCGAAGACTGTTCTGACGCCGACAGCGGCCGCCACACCGACGGCTGCGCCGAAGCCAACCAAGACGCCTGCGCCGACCGTTACTCCTAAGCCGACGCCGATACCGGAAGCAAAAAATACTACAACCTATATTTTAAATATTTCAAGTAAAATATTTCACAAGACCTGGTGTTCCAGTGTTAAACTGATGAAGGATTCCAATAAGAGGAGTTTGGAAAGTACTTATGCTGAAATGGTAAGCAAGGGATATTCTCCGTGCAAAAAATGTTTTCAGTGAGAGCTGTGAAAATTGAAAGATGGCAAAAGCTCCACTGCAACCAGATTTTGTGAGAACTGGCGCTTGACGGCGGTATTTTGTGCGCAGTGTTTTCAGGGATTTTCCTTGTTGGTAAATACATAATAATTTTTTGAAAATGCGGAAACTCGAAAAAGTCATTGACATTTCCCGCTTCTTCTGATACACTGTGTTTTAAACAACAGCATTTTGGTAATTTAACGCAACAGATTGCTGAAGCATATACACCCGAGGGCTGTTCTGCTCAGGGAAGCGTGCCGGGCTGCTGTTGAAGATTATGATACAGGCGATGATAAGGAGGAGTATCTGTCCGACGGATGCCAAAGAGAGAAAGCGGTCGGTGCGAGCTTTCGTGAAGCGGACAGGGAAGTAGCCTTGGAGCCCCGGACCGAACGGCGTCTGCCCAGTAGGCTTCGGCGGAAGCCCCCACGTTACCGGGAGGAGGATATTCGCGCGCATGCCGTGCTGAGTATCTGCAGAGCGCAGGAAGATTTCTGAATTTAGGTGGTACCGCGGATGAGTGTATTCGCCCTAAGCTACACGCAGTGGCTTGGGGCGTTTTTTATGCGCACGCCCGCTGCCGTGCGTACCTCCTGTGAAAAAGCAAGGAAGAAAAGGAGGAAATTGATTATGAAAAGTGATTCCGTAACCAAGGGGATGCAGCAGGCGCCGCATCGTTCCCTGTTCAACGCGCTGGGCATGACGAAGGAGGAGCTCGACCGCCCGCTTGTCGGCATTGTCAGCTCGTACAATGAGATCGTGCCAGGACACATGAATCTCGATAAAATTGTAAATGCTGTTAAAATGGGCGTGGCGATGGCAGGCGGAACGCCGATCGTGTTCCCGGCAATCGCGGTGTGCGACGGTATTGCGATGGGACATGTCGGCATGAAGTATTCGCTTGTGACCCGCGACCTGATCGCGGATTCGACGGAGGCGATGGCGATGGCGCACGCGTTCGACGCGCTCGTCATGGTGCCGAACTGCGACAAGAATGTTCCGGGGCTTTTGATGGCGGCGGCCCGCCTGAATATTCCGACGGTTTTTGTCAGCGGCGGGCCGATGCTGGCCGGACATGTGAAGGGGCATAAGACGAGCCTTTCGAGCATGTTTGAGGCGGTGGGTTCTTATGCCGCGGGGACAATGAGCGAGGAGGATGTGCAGGAATTTGAGAACAAGGCGTGCCCGACCTGCGGTTCCTGCTCCGGTATGTACACAGCCAACAGCATGAACTGCCTGACCGAGGTGCTCGGCATGGGCCTGCAGGGCAACGGTACGATTCCGGCCGTATATTCCGAGCGCATCAAGCTCGCAAAGCATGCGGGCATGCAGGTGATGGAAATGCTTCGCAGAAATATCCGCCCGCGCGATATTATGACGGAGGCGGCGTTCCGCAACGCGCTGACGATGGATATGGCGCTCGGCTGCTCGACGAACAGCATGCTCCACCTTCCGGCGATCGCGCACGAGGCGGGCGTGGAGCTCAACGTGGACATCGCGAACGAGATCAGCGCGCGGACGCCGAACCTGTGCCATCTCGCACCGGCGGGTCCGACCTACATGGAGGATCTGAACGAAGCGGGCGGCATCTACGCGGTCATGAAGGAAATCAGCAAGAAGGGGCTGCTGAATCTTGATTGCATGACGGTGACCGGAAAGACCGTGGGAGAGAATATCAAAGATGCCGTCAACCGCAATCCGGAGGTCATCCGTCCGGTGGAGAATCCGTACAGCGAGACCGGCGGCATCGCCGTGCTGAAGGGAAATCTGGCTCCGGATTCCGGCGTGGTGAAGCGCTCCGCGGTCGTGCCGGAGATGATGGTGCATGAGGGTCCGGCGAGAGTGGTCGACTGCGAGGAGGACGCGATCGAAGCAATCAAGGGCGGTAAGATCGTGGCGGGCGATGTTGTTGTCATCCGCTATGAGGGTCCGAAGGGCGGCCCGGGCATGAGGGAGATGCTCAATCCGACCTCGGCGATCGCGGGCATGGGGCTCGGCTCGTCGGTGGCGCTGATCACGGACGGGCGGTTCTCGGGCGCATCCCGCGGCGCGTCCATCGGCCATGTGTCGCCGGAAGCGGCGGTCGGCGGGCCGATCGCGCTGGTCGAGGAGGGCGATATCATCAAAATCGATATCCCGGCGAACAAGCTGGAACTTGCCGTATCGGACGAGGAGCTTAACAGGAGACGCGCGAAATGGCAGCCAAGACAGCCAAAGATCACAACGGGCTATCTTGCCCGCTACGCTTCGATGGTAACCTCCGGCAACCGCGGAGCGATTCTGGAGCTGAAATAAAAACGGCATACGCCATGCGGAACTAAAAATAAAACAGCATACGCCCGTACAGTACCCTCAATGGAATTTTCAGGAGCAAAGCGGATGAAAATTCCATTGTCAATTCTGGGTACTGGAAGGGCGTATGCGGAACTAACAATAAGGAGGATACATGCAGTTAAACGGTTCTGAAATTATTATTGAGTGTCTGAAGGAGCAGGGCGTGGATACCGTATTCGGCTATCCGGGCGGGGCCATCTTAAACGTATACGACGCATTGTATAAGCATTCCGATGAAATCAGGCATATTCTGACTTCCCACGAGCAGGGGGCGTCGCACGCGGCGGACGGCTACGCGCGTGCGACCGGCCGGGTCGGCGTGTGCATGGCGACCTCCGGTCCGGGAGCGACCAATCTTGTCACCGGAATCGCTACCGCGTACATGGATTCCGTGCCGGTTGTCGCGATCACGGCGAACGTGACCGTGCCGCTGCTCGGCAAGGACAGCTTCCAGGAGATCGATATCGCGGGAATTACGATGCCGATTACGAAATACAGCTTTATTGTTAAAAATGTCGAGGAGCTGGCGCCGACGCTGCGCCGCGCTTTCAAGATCGCGCAGACCGGCCGGCCGGGACCAGTGCTTGTCGATGTGACGAAGGATGTTACCGCGGCGGTGACGGAATATGAGAGACAGGAGCCGGCACCGATCGTGAGAAGCGCGGATAAGATCACGGAGGCGGATATCAAAGCTGCGGTCGCGATGCTTGCCGGGGCCAAAAAGCCGATGATCTTTGTCGGCGGCGGCGCGGTCAGCTCCGGCGCTTCGGAGGAGCTGAAGAAATTCGTGGATCTGATGGATGCGCCGGTGACGGATACGCTGATGGGCAAGGGCGCGTTTGACGGCGGGGATGAACGCTATGTCGGGATGCTCGGGATGCACGGGACAAAGGCGGCGAATTACAGCGTGACCGAGTGTGATCTGCTTGTGACCGTGGGCGCGCGCTTTTCCGACCGCGTGACCGGAAATGCGAAGAAATTTGCCTGCAATGCGAAAATTCTGCAGTTCGATATCGATCCGGCGGAAATCAATAAAAACATTACGGTAAATGCGAGCATCATCGGCGACGTGAAGGAAATTCTCGCACGCATCAACGAGAAGCTGCCGCAGCAGGAGCATGGAGAGTGGGTCGCGAAGGTGAAAGCGCTCGGCATCGAAAAGCCGCTTTCCTACCATAAGGATGTGCTGACCGGCCCGTTTATTATGGAGAAGCTCTATGAGGTCACCGGCGGGGACGCGACCATCGTGACGGAGGTAGGGCAGCACCAGATGTGGGCGGCGCAGTTCTACAAATATAAAAGGCCGCGGACGCTCATCACATCGGGAGGTCTCGGGACGATGGGCTACGGCCTGGGTGCAGCGCTTGGCGCGAAGACGGCGAGGCCGGATTCCCTCGTGTTCAATATCGCGGGCGACGGCTGTTTCCGCATGAACATGAACGAGTTAGCGACGGCAGTTCGCTGTCAGATTCCGGTTATCGAGCTTGTATTCAACAATTCCGTGCTCGGCATGGTGCGCCAGTGGCAGACGCTCTTCTATGGAAAGCGCTATTCCAATACTGTACTGAATGACAGCGTTGATTTTGTGAAGCTGGCGGAGGCGATGGGAGCGGAAGCGTTCCGCATCACCAGATGCGACGAGGTCGAGGAGGTACTGCGGAAGGCGATCGCCCTGAACAAGCCGGTGCTGATCGACTGCGTCATCAACAGTGACGACAAGGTCTGGCCGATGGTGCCGCCGGGAGCCGCGATCGAGGAGGCATTCTCGGAGGAGGATCTGACGGAAAAAGTGTGAACAGGCTGTGAGAACGTGTTAAGCGGCAGGTGATGAGCCTGTTCACACAGAAGAAGGAGAATGAACCCGCGCGGGGACATTCTCCTTCTTTACGTTCTACAATTCCCAGAGCACCTGCTCATAATCCTTCACATAATACCTGATGTTTTTTCTTCCCTTCTGGACGATTGTGTGTCCTTCCGCTTCCAGCTTTTCTTTTTGTGCTTCTGCGCCGCCCGGATATTTCGGATTGAGCTCGCCGTCCGCCTTCAGAGTCCTCCAATATGGGGTTTTATCCTCCGCGCGCTGCCAGCTTGCCCAGGCGGCAATGGAGACAAAGATTCCCGCCGTAATCGGATCCGTAAAGTCTGCGCTGTTTTTTCGGGCGAGATATTCCCGGATCGCGCCGACCGTCAGCAGGCGGCCGGGCGGGACAAGCCGCATGATTTCGTCGTAGGCGGCGGGGCAAAAAACATTTTATTGCCGCCGTATTTGCGGATGGACGCCTCATCCGTGAGAATCTGTATTTTCGGCATATCCTTGGCGTCGTGCAGCATCACGTTAAAATCCTTTTTTTCTTCGTTTGCCATATCTTTGCTCCTTTCCGGCAGCTCTGACTCAGGTGGCGGTTTCGTGCCGTGTTCGGCTGATTCTGATTTGGCCGACCCTGTGCGATACAGGATAACCGATTTTTTCTTTGTATGCAATGAGACAGTTCCGCAAATTTTATGTGATTTTTTGACCTGATTTTTTGTCGGCGAAGCATTTCCAATATTTCGCCTGCTTTTGCTTGACGAACTGCGGGCAGTATGCTACAATCTAATTGTTCTATATAGAACAGTTCCAATGAGATTTGAGGTGATATATAATTGGAGACGAAGGGCGGATTTTACATTACACAGATCAAACAGCTGCAGGAACGGATTTTCGAACGGCTTTTAAGCGAGGCGGGAATAGAGCTGAGCGGCGGGCAGGGAAGGATTCTGTTTGTTTTGTGGAAAAAGGACCGGCTGACCGTCGGCGAGATCGGCAGGGAGACGTCCCTTGCAAAAAACACGGTCTCCGTCGTTGTGGACGGCATGGTTCGAAAGGGGATTTTGGAGCGCGCCATCAATCCCGACAACCGCCGGGAGACCATTATTTCCCTCACAGAGCGTGCGAAGGGAATGCAGGAGAGGTACGAGGCGGTATCGCAGCAGATGAACGAGCTGTTCTACCGCGGCTTTTCCGGGGAAGAACGGGAAAGATTCGAAGAATATCTCGCCCGGATACGGGACACGCTGGTGCAGGCAGAAAATGATGTGAAATCAAAGAACTGAGGAGGTAGTGATTATGAGGACAAGGGAGCAATTATACGATTTTATCCGGCAGCAGGAGGCGCTTTATGTGGCTTCCGTCGACGAGGACGGTTTTCCGAACATTAAGGCGATGTTCGTGCCGCGCAGAATCGAGAAGGACAGCATTTATCTCAGCACGAACACCTCGTCACTGCGGGCGCGGCAGTACATGAAAAATCCGAAGGCGAGCGTCTATATTGTACAGGGCGGAGAGGGCATTATGCTGATCGGTTCCATGGAGGTTCTGCAGGATGCGGAATCGAAGCGGTCAATCTGGCGCGATGAGGACGTCATGTATTACAGAGAAGGCGTCGATGATCCGGACTATTGTGTCTTCCGGTTTACGGCACAGAAGGGCAGAAGGTACTGCGCAGGAAAGTCGGAGGATTTTTTAATGGCAGAGTTGTAACCGGAAACGGATGGAGGGGCTGCCGGAGGAGTTGTGCGATGTGCCAGGAGGAGCGGACGTTTCGCTGGAGGAGCTGTAACCGAAATTTGCCGGAGGGTTGCCGGAGAAGCTGTGCGATGTGCAAAGAAGAGAGGACATTTCAGAAAATGCGGATATAGCTGCAGCCAAAGAATGCAGAAGATATCAGAAAGGAGAAATCGGCATGCCATATATTGAACTTGAAAATCTGTCGATCTATTACGAGGAATTTGGCGCGGGAAAGCCGGTGCTGTTTCTGCACAGCGGCTACAGCAGGGGAATTCTGGCATTCTGCGGGCAGATACAGCCGTTTTATTCCGCGGGCTGGCACTGCTATTACCCGGATTTCCGCGGGCACGGGCGAACCCGGTGCGATGAGCTGAACTGGGATTCTGCGCGCATTGCGGAGGATATGATCGCGTTTCTGGACGGGCTGGGAATCGAGAAGGCGAATCTGATCGGCTACAGCACCGGCGGCGGGGTCGCGTACTACATGGCATCGCGGCATCCGGAGCGGGTGCAGAGCGTGATCTCGATCGGCAACGGCGGGGTCGTGGACGCCGCCGGGGCGGAGGAGTATGCGCCGGAAGCGCTGCTCGCCCGCGGAGAGACGGATTTTATCGAGAAGACAAAGAGCCTGCATGCCGATGCCCATCGGGGCGACTGGATGGAATATCTGCGGCAGGAGGTGAAGGATTGGCGTGAGCATCCGGCATTGACGCCGGAGGAATGGAGCAGGATTACAATGCCAATGCTCCTGATTGCCGGGGAGCAGGACAGCTTTGCGTCCGTGGAGAGACTGGAAAAAATCAAGCAGAGCTGTTCGCAGGCAGAGATATGGATCGTCAGGGGCTGCGGGCACCGGCCGCATTTCCCGCACGAGCAGGCGCAGGCGGTCAATGAGAGAATGCTGGACTTTCTCGCAGTGAATGGCTGAGAACTGCGGCTGCAGGAGCCGCGGTAGGTAGCAGACCGGAAGTGCCGGGGATGGGCTCCCGGAGAAAAGGAAAAAGGAGGAACGGACATGATGCGTGATGTGGAAAAGACGGTCGGAAACATGGTTGACAGGCAGAAAATCTGCTATGTTGCCTCGATCTCAGAAAACGGATTTCCGAACCTGAAGGCGATGTATTCGCCGCGCAGGCGCGAGGGAATCAAAACGTTCTATTTTTCGACGAATACGTCGTCCCTGCGGGTGAGCCAATACCGGGCGAATCCGAAGGCTGCAGTCTATTTTTGTGATAAGCGCTTTTTCCGGGGCGTCATGCTGGAGGGAACGATGGAGGTGCTGGAGGACGCGCAGAGCAAGGAAATGTGCTGGGAGAGAGGGGATACGATGTATTACGCGGGTGGAGTCACCGACCCTGACTACTGCGTGCTGCGCTTTACGGCGCAGAGCGGCCGCTATTATGCCAAATTTCATTCGGAAAACTTTTTAGTAAAGTAGAGGAACCTCGAAAATTGCGGAGGCATTGACAG
>CAMWWR010000062.1 GCA_947178045.1 uncultured Clostridia bacterium | reverse complement strand
CTTTCTGACCTACAACCGCAACCTGAACATGCCGATTAACCAGGTCAGCCAGCAGTTTAACAGTATTGTCATGGCGCTTGCGGGCGGCGATCGTATCTTTAGGCTTTTGGACGAGAAACCGGAGACGGATGACGGCTATGTGACCCTGGTTAATGCAAAGCGCGAGAACGGGCAGCTTGTCGAGAGCGAGAAGCGCACAGGGCTGTGGGCCTGGAAGCATTACCATAAGGATACCGGAAAGACGGATTACATCGAGCTTGAGGGCAGGGTTGTCTTTGATGATGTGGATTTCGGCTACAATGAGGATAAGATTGTCCTGCACAATATCAAGATGTATGCGGAACCGGGGCAGAAGATCGCGTTCGTCGGCTCGACCGGGGCAGGAAAGACGACGATTACGAACCTGATTAACCGCTTCTACGATATCCAGGACGGGAAAATCCGCTACGACGGCATCAATATCAACAAGATTTGCAAGGGTGATTTGCGGCGCTCGCTCGGCATTGTTTTGCAGGATACGCATCTGTTTACCGGGACAGAAATGGAAAATATCCGCTACGGCAAGCTTGAGGCGACGGACGAGGAGGTTTACGCGGCGGCGAAGCTTGCGAACGCGGACGGTTTTATCCGCAGGCTTTCGGAAGGGTATGACACGATGCTGACCGGGGACGGTGCGAATCTCTCGCAGGGGCAGCGTCAGCTCCTTGCGATTGCGCGTGCGGCGATTGCCGACCCGCCCGTGCTGATTCTTGACGAGGCGACCTCCTCGATTGATACGAGAACCGAGCGCATCGTGCAGGATGGTATGGATAAGCTGATGAGCGGCAGGACAACGTTCGTTATCGCGCACAGACTTTCCACGGTTAAGAACAGCGATTGTATCATGGTACTTGAGCAGGGCAGAGTGATTGAGAGAGGTACGCATGATGAGCTGATTGAGGCGAAAGGAAAGTATTATCAGTTGTATACGGGGAATAGTATTGCAGGATGATTGTTTTATCGGGCCGGGATTTCCCGGCCTGATTTTTTGGGAAAACCGAAAAAAGTTCTTGACTCTCCTCTTAGGTCAGATGGTAGACTAACCTCAGATTCGAATCAGATATCACGAAAGGCAGGTAAAAAGGATGCTGCAGATCGGGGAATTTTCCAGGGTGTGCCAGGTCAGCATAAAAACGCTTCACCATTATGACAAGATTGGTCTGCTTGTTCCGGCGGAGGTGGACCGCTTTACGGGCTACCGCTACTACAGGACGGAGCAGATTGATACCATGAACTATATCCAACGTCTGAAGCGTTACGGCTTTTCTCTGGAGGAAATTCAGCACCTGATTACCATTTCGGACAACAAAGAGCTTGCGGGCGCGCTGCGCAGACAAAAAGAAAAACTGAGGCGGGAACAACAGGAGATGGCCATTATCCTGAACGAGCTTCAGGCGCATATTTCTGTGTTTGAAAGGACAGGTGACATTATGACGTATCAGAAGAGTTACCGGATTGAGGTGAAAAATTCGCCGGCAATGAATGTTCTGGCGAAACGTGCCATGATGGGAGTGGATGAATTCGGTAAATATTACGGGATGCTTTTTGAGCGTGTGCCGAAGGAGCATGTCACGCCGACCGGATTAAATGGCACAAGGTACTATGACAAGGAGTTTAACCGCGAATCCTCGGATGTCGAGGTGTTTATCGGCGTGAAGGAAAAGGAAAAGTCCGACGCGGTGATGGAACCGTGTGAGTGCGCGATGACCGTGCATCACGGAGGATACTCCACCATCTCAGAGGCGTATGGCGCGATTGTCTCGTGGATTATTGAGAATGGCTACGAGATTGCGGAAGCGCCGTTTGAGCTCTATATTAAGACGCAGTTTGATTCGCTGTCGCCGGAGGACTGGGAGACGGAGGTATATTTCCCGATTCGGAAGAAGTAAAATTGGATTTGGAACAATTGATTCGGAAGAAGTAATTGAAAACGGAGCGGTATTGAGGAGTTCCCGACGAACCGGAATACGGACGGATAGTCGGGAACTTTTCTTTTAAGGCAGATTGTAAGTATGTGTTTGTCGTGCTCCGATTCAAAAAAATAATTGACAGAGCCTTTTCCCCATGCTAAAATAAAATTCTGTTCCGCTCGCGCATGGAATTCTTTTTTTCTGATTTCAGGGTGGCGCGGCACCCTTGAAAATCCATATCTACCACGGTATTCTATGGCAGACCGCTCCGGAATCCGACTGCATCGGAAAGAGGACAACGGGAAAACTATGGATGACAGACCGCTTGGCAAGATATTGGCAGGGCATCACTTTTACGACAGTGAGAGAGCTGTCCGCTGAAAGCGCGATGAGCCTGCACGTATTACTACCAGGAGGCAGGACGGAGGGAAAGGCCGTCCGGAGACTTGTACAGGAAGGACGTACAGGTCTTTTGTTTCATGCCGTTTTTCAGGACTGCAGTGCGTCTGCCGGCTGGCGGGGACTGCGGTCATCTTGACGTTTCCTTTTTTAACGGCAGATTGGAGTTTTATATGATTGAAGTGGAGCACATTTCAAAGACCTACAAGGTCGCAAGGCGGAGCGCCGGCCTGTCGCAGGCGGTAAAGGCTCTGTGGCACAGGCAGACGGAGGAGATCCGGGCACTCGACGACATATCGTTCACGATTCCCGACGGAGAGATGGTCGGCTATATCGGCCCGAACGGAGCGGGAAAATCCTCGACGATCAAAGTGCTGTCCGGCGTGCTGACACCGGACGCAGGCAGCTGCCGGATCAACGGCAGAGTACCGTGGAAGGAGAGAAAGGAGCATGTGCGCCATATCGGGGTCGTGTTCGGCCAGCGGTCCGGGCTCTGGTGGGATGTCCCAGTCAACGATTCGTTCGAGCTTCTGAAGGAAATTTACCGGATACCGGATGCGGTTTACCGGGACAGTCTTGAGGAGCTGGTAACGCTTTTGGATCTGGAGAAAATTATTCAGACGCCGGCAAGGCAGCTTTCGCTCGGGCAGCGGATGCGCTGTGAGATTGCGGCGGCGCTGCTGCACCGCCCGGAGCTTCTGTTTCTGGACGAGCCGACGATCGGGCTTGACGCGGTTTCCAAGCTTGCGGTCCGGGATTTTATACGGCGGATGAACGCGGAGCACGGGACAACAGTGATTCTGACAACGCATGATATGCAGGATATCGAGGTGCTGACAAAGCGGATCCTTCTGATCGGCCACGGGAAAATACTGCGCGACTGCAGCTTTGAGGAGCTGAAGGCAGAGGTGCTTGGATGCGGGCAGACCGCGGCGGAGCAGCACGAAGCCACGGAAGGCAGGCGCGGGGCAGAGCAGGATCAGGCCGCAGAAAGCGGAAGCGCGGCAGAGCAGCGCAAAGCGGAAGACGGCGGGTACGGAACAGAGCCCGCGTCCGGGAACGAACGCAGCATTGACGAGATCGTCGCGGCGCTCTACGCAAAATATCAGATTTAGAAAATGGAGGAGGCACGCGATGTATCTTGCATTTTTTAAAATTAAATTTCTGACCGGCCTTCAGTACCGGGCCGCGGCCGCGGCGGGCATGGTGACGCAGTTTGTCTGGGGAATCATGGAGCTTTTGCTCTACAAGGCGTTTTATGAGACGGACGCGGGGGCGTTCCCGATGGATTTTCAGGCGCTGACATCGTATATCTGGCTTCAGCAGGCGTTTTTGACCCTGGTTTTTGTGTGGGTATTTGAGGAGGATATTTTTCAGACGATCACGGGCGGAGGCGTCGTTTACGAGCTGTGCCGGCCGGTCGATTTGTATGGAATGTGGTATGCGCGGAGCATCGCGAACCGGCTGTCCATGGCGGTGCTGCGCTGCATTCCGGTACTTGTATTCGCGGCGCTTTTGAAAAAGCCCTACGGCATGGGCCTGCCTGCGGGAGTCGGGGCGGCGTTCTGGTTTCTGGCCTCGTTTGTGCTGGCGCTGTTCAATGTTGTGGCCTTCACGATGCTGATCTATGTCTCTGCCTTTTACACGATACAGACCGCAGGCATCAAAATACTGGCGGCCGGCCTCGTCGAATTTCTTTCCGGGGCGACGATCCCGCTTCCGTTTTTGCCGGACGGTGTGCGGCATGCCGTCGAGCTGCTGCCGTTCGCATCCATGCAGAATATCCCGTTCCGCGTCTACGGCGGCGATCTGGCGGGAGAGGAAATGTACCTGAAAATATTACTTCAGCTGTTCTGGCTCGTCATAATGGTCGGGGCAGGCCGGTTGCTGACAAAGAAGGCGATGCGTCGAATCGTCGTACAGGGAGGGTGAGAGGCGATGCGTTTATATCGAAAATATTTTGCGATGCACTTAAAAAGCGAGATGCAGTTCCGGGCTTCCTTTTTTATGACGATCCTCGGGCAGTTCCTTGTATCGTTCAGCGTGTTTCTGGGAATACATTTCATGTATCTGCGGTTTTCGGATGTAAAGGGCTACAGCTATCAGGATTCGCTGCTCTGCTTTTCCGTCGTGCTGCTTTCCTTCTCGATCGCGGAAATGTTCGTGCGCGGGTTCGACACCTTTGCCGGAATGCTGGGGAACGGGGAATTTGACCGGATTCTTGTGCGTCCGCGGAATGAAATTCTTCAGGTGCTGTGTGCCAGAATTGCATTTACGCGCGTAGGGCGCATCGCGCAGGCGGTCGTCATGTTTGTGTACGTCGTTGCGACGAGCGGGATTCGCTGGAGCGCGGTGAAAATTCTGGCGGTTGTTTTCATGGTGGTCGGAGGAACCGCGCTGTTCTCGGCCATGTTCGTAATCTATGCCGCGCTCTGCTTTTTTACGACGCAGAGCCTCGAGTTTATGAATGTGTTTACGGACGGCGCGCGGGAATACGGGAAATATCCGATTGAGGTGTACGGAAAAAGAGTGCTCTGGATATGCACCTTCCTTGTCCCATACGCCCTTGTCCAGTATTACCCGTTCCTGTATCTGACCGGGCGCAGCAGCAATGCGGCGTTCGTGCTTCTGCCGTCCGCGGGCCTGCTTTTCCTGCTTCCGGCAGTCGGGCTGTGGAAGCTCGGCGTGCGGCATTTCAAATCGACGGGCTCCTGACGGACACATTTTGATATTTTACTTATGGAATTCCTTCATATCTGCTGAATAATTTTGAATGCGCCGGAAACAATACAGGTATAGCGTATAGCAAATAAGCGCGGAAGGCACGCAGTGACAGGCGGGCCGTTTGCGTGAGCGCTATGCGAACAGTACAGATATTGTACCGAGAGGCGACAGCTCAGTCTTCTGCAGGCGTATGCTGCAGCGAAGCCGGGGACTGGGCTTTCACTCCGTAAGAGAATTTGAGGAAAGGCGGCGCGAAGAAATTGAAGGGAGAAAAGAAGGAGATTAAGAATAAGAAGCAGCTGTATCTTCTGGCGCTCTGTGGCGTTCTGGCAGTGTCCGGAGCAGTGTATGCCGGGACGAGAAAAAGCGAGCCGGAGAAACCGGGGAAAGAGCTGGTGGACCTGAACGAGCCGGGGGATCAGTCGCTTCCGGGCCAGGACGGGCAGGGGCCGGGGGTTCAGGCAGCGATACCGTCCCCGACGGCGGGTGCTGCACCGGGGACGAGCGGGCAGCCGCGACCGACGAGTGTTCCGTCGGGAGGAAATATCGCGGATGGCGGTAAGGGCCAGCCGCATGAGAGCAGCCTGAACGAGTCTTCGGACGGTACGGATCAGAGCGGCAAGCCGGTCATTGGGCAGGGCGCAGGAGCTGTTGTCGGCCAAGGTGGAGGAACGGCTTCTGGCCAGGACGGTAAGACAGCATCCGGGCAGGATGGTAAGACAGCCTCGGGTCAGGACGGCAAAACAGCCTCGGGCCAGGATGGTAAGACGGCTTCCGGTCAGGATGGTAAGACAGCATCCGGCCAGGGCGGCAAGACAGCATCCGGTCAGGATGGCGAGGCTCCGGGGCAGGAGCCTGCAGAGGCAGCAAACAGCCCGACGGTGGGCGAGCTGAAATTTTCCGCGGAGGAGGGGCTTTACTGGCCGCTTTCCGGGAATGTGGTAAAGTCCTACAGCGCCGACAGAATGGTCTATTTTGACACATTGCAGCAATTTCGGACGAACCCGGCGATCTTCATTGCCGGGGAACCGGGAGCCGATATCGTGTCTGCCGCGGACGGTATTATTTTAGCGGTCGGAAAAGAGGATAAGCTGGGACAGACACTGACGATGGAGATCGGCGACGGTTACCGTCTTGTCTACGGGCAGCTGGCCGATGTGAAGGTCAGCGAGGGAGATTATGTGAAGGCGGGAACCGTTCTCGCGAAACTTGCCCCGGTGACGAAATACTATCGTCTGGAGGGAAATCACCTGTATTTTCAGGTACAGAAGGATGAGAGCACTGTAAATCCGCTGACGCTGATCAGGCAGAGCGAGGAGTGAGGAAGAGGCTTCTCGGATGCGGAAGCGCCGCGAAGCACAGTGTGGTACGGCATGAAAGAAAGCCGGGGAAAGAAGGCTGTTCGGGATTCACACCGGACGGCCTTTTTGCATATTTTAATGTATAATGCAGGAGGATGGAAGGGGAAAGAATATCGGGTAATTCGAACGTCTGCTACATACCTTCCGCGGCGCGGGAGGATGTCTGTCAAGCGGCGGTTTTGTCCGCAGGGCTTTATGGAAAACAAACAGACGGGAGAGATTACAGGCAGCAAGCAGGCAGAATGCCTTCGATCAATGTACAGGATTGCCCGGCTGTATGACATAGATCAATGGCAGAGAGAAAAAGAACTGCCGCAAAAAGCGCCGTCGAGGGCACGGCTCCCGCTCTGCGGTACCTGTGTTTGTGTACCGGCAGGCGACGGGCCGTGCGCAGACGGCGCTTTTGCGGCAATTCGAAAGAAGACTTTTGTCACATTGCCGAGACATAGACAAGCATCATAATATAGTGGCAGAGACTTCCGCCGATGCAGAAGAGATGGAACAGCTCATGGTTGCCGAAGCCCTTCGTCATGTGGGTGAACAGTGGCAGCTTCAAAGCATAAATGACGCCGCCGACCGTGTAGATGATGCCTCCCGCGAGAAGCCAGGCAAAGGCGCCTGCCGGCAGCGAGGATATGATAGCCCCCATGGCAAATACACAGAGCCAGCCCATCAGGATGTAGATCAGCGCGGAGAACCATTTCGGGCATGTGATCCAGAACAGCGCCATCAGGATGCCGGCCAGTGCCAGCGCCCAGATAACACAGAACAGCGGGATGCCCTTTGCTGCGTCCAGCACGACGAGGCATACCGGCGAATAGGTTCCGGCAATCAGGACGTAGATCATGCTGTGGTCGATCTTGCGCAGCCGCTTGTTTGCGGCCTCGGACAGATCGAGTCCGTGATAGACGCCGCTCGCCGTGTACAGCCCGATCAGGCCGAGCACGAACAGCAGCATGGACAGGCCGTTCGTCAGGCCGGAGGCGGTAAAGGCGCGGATGATGAGCGGGACGCCGGCAGCAAGCGAAATGCCGGCGAAGATCAGATGGCTCAGGCTGCTGAACGGGTCCTTCAGATGAAAGGCGCGCGGCGCTTTGTCCTGCATCGCGCGCGTGATAGCCGGATCTTTAAAAACTGCTGTTTTTTCCATGAAATTCCTCCGTTTCCGCACATGAAACTTGTGCTGGTTAAAAAACAATAAGACGGCATTAGTATATGCAATAAAGTAACCTTAAATTCATTTTGAAGAAAAAGAAAGCTTGTTATGTAGTTTTTAAAACTACGTTACCTGTAAAAACATACTAGCACGCCGCGGAGGAAATTGCAATAGGGAAACGGGAAATCTAAGAAAATTTTAATTTAGCAGAGATAACGGAGAGCGAAAACCATGCGCCGGAATCTTCAGAAATGATGATGATAATCGACATGAAAACGGGAAAATCGGGCTTGAAATGATGTGAGAGCAGAAAATAGGAATAAGAGGATAAAAGCATGAAATCGGCTTTAAAAACGTGGAAATACAAAAAACATTGCCCGTTGAACTCTGGCGAGTGTCGGGGCGGCGTTCTGGTCAAAGGAAAGCATGCACACAACCATGCTTTTTTGGCTAAATGCTCAGTAGATCGGCAATATCAGAGAAATTGATAAACAGATCATCACAGATATTAACCTTGATCGTAGAATCAAAGGAATATTGGATGCTGAGCATGTTTCACTCAAAATAGTTGACGGTTACTGTTTTACGGCGGGGATCAACGATC
>CAMWWR010000061.1 GCA_947178045.1 uncultured Clostridia bacterium | reverse complement strand
ATATAAAATCGGGCGCGTTTGCCATTTTGGCTGAGCGGATGACCTCCTCGTAGGTCGCCTCCGGCTTGGAAAACCGGATATTGTTGAGGATTGTGCCGGAAAAGAGGAAGGTCTCCTGCAGTACGACGCCGATCTGAGAATGGAAATTCTCGAGCCGGATATCGCGGATATCCCTGCCGTCGATCAGCAGCTCGCCGTCGTCCAGCTCATACAGGTGCATGATCAGGTTGATCATCGTCGACTTTCCGGTGCCGGAGGCCCCGACCAGACCGATCATCTCGCCCGGCTTCACGGAGAGATTGATATCCTCAAGCACGGGCTTGTAGGACTTGTAGCCGAAGGTGGCATGCCGGAACTCGACGGCGCCTCGGATCGCGTGGTCGACTGCCTGGCTGCGGTCCACAATGCGCGGCTCCTGCGACATGACGTCGTTGATGCGCTCCACGCTGTTGATCAGGTTCATGAGCTGACGGGGAAGATTCGTCAGCCAGTTCAGATACATGTAGAGCATGGAGGTGTAGCTGATGAACTGCAGCAGCTCGCCCGGCGTCTTTCTGCCGTTCAGGACGCTGACGCCCCCGAAAAAGGTGATGAAGTACACACCCGCGCCCATCACGAAGGAGAGCATCGGGTAGAAGATCGCCCAGAATACCTCGTTCCTGCGGTTGATGGCGGCGTAGCTATCGGACAGCTCATTGAAATGGGCCGTCTCGGCCTCCTCCTTGCCGTAGGATTTTACGACGCTCATGCCGGAGATCACATCCTGCAGGGAGCTGTTCACATCGTCGTTTTTCTGCCACTGGCGGTGGAAGCGCCGGTGAATATTGTGCTTGAAGGCGGTGGAGATAACGATTCCGACCGGGATAAACAAAAACGAGATCAGTGCCAGCTTCGCGTCGAGAATCAGCATGTATATCGCATCAAAGACAAAGATCACCATCACAGTAAACAGGTTGCAGAACACATCCTCCATAAACTGCTTGATCCGGGCGGTATCATATACGACGCGGTTCATCAGCTCGCCCGGCCGGCGGTCGTTGATGAAGGAGAGCGAGAGCACCTGGATTTTGTGGTACAGCTTCGCGCGCAGGTCGCGGCTCAGAGTGGAGCCGAGCTTTGAGCTCAGATATGCCTTTGTGATATTGATGACGACCATTCCGATGCTGATGGCGAAGAGCGTGCCGAGGAAGAAGTAAGCCTCCCCCAGCGTCCCCTTCCGGTCCGTCAGTACATCGTCGATCAAATGCTTCTGGATCTCAGGATTCAGCAGAGTTGCAGTGGCTGAGAGCACCATGAAGAAAAGGATGGCGGTCAGCTGCTTTTTGTACGGCGACAGCATGGACAGGAATTCCCTGGAAAAGCCGCCGCCCTTCTTGCTGCAGTGCGGACATTCTCTTGTGCCCGGGAGCGCACGGTGGCATTTCGGGCAGGTTTTTTCGTACTCGTCGCTCGAAACGAGGGACGGATTGCCGGAGAGCAGCATCATGCAGCCGCGCGCGACATAGGAAAACCTGGCCAGATGCTTGCCTGAGAACCGGGCGGCAAGTATTTCCTCACCGTTTGTCGTGACGAGGAACAAACCGCTGTCGATCTGCGGCTCGCTGGCCACCTTTTCGCAGTCGGCCAGCGCATAGACGGCCTTTCGCGTGCCCCGCTCCAGAACGAAAATGCGTTTTCGGGTGGCGACAACATAGGAATTGTCGAGAAAGCTGCCGTTCTCATCGATATCGAAGGGAACGGCGTAGCAGATCTCCTCGTCGGCCGGCAGTGCCAGAAGCGCCAGATTTTCGGTTGACAAATCATATTTTAATATCATAGCCTGGATGCCTTTCTGTGCATATTTTCAGAGAGTCTGAACAGAATGATTGTTTTTACAGGAACAAATCGAGCATTTTCAGCTCCTTTGCGGACAGCACGGTCACATCCGGGATCTCGAAGCGGTTTTCGTCGATGTCCGAGATCAGGATGCGGGTCTCCGAGAGATGCACCACGGAATGGCTTCCGATGTTGATGGTAAAGCGGCAGGCGCCACGGTCGGTCACCACATCAAAATAAGCGTAGCCATACTCGTCCTTAATGTTGATGATTTTCTGAATGATCGGCGTAAAATAGCGCAGGTTCAGCTGTTCGGTCAGCATCTCGGCGGTTTCCTTCGAGACCTGCTTCATATCCTCGACCACGCCGATTTCTTTGGAGTGCTCGTCCGGCGTGCGGATGGATATGTATTTCGTCGGGTCGGAAAACGGAAACATGCGGATGACGTGGACGCGCGGATAGAACTCCTCGCCGACGCGCAGGCTGACAAAGCCGCCCTTCGTGCGCTCAAACTGAGCGTTGTCACGGTTCAGATAGCGCAGCTTCAGCATTTCCTCGGTTTCCTTTTCCATCTGTTCCAGATTAAATTCTTCTTCACCGTCCCCGCCCGGCTTCGGTCCCCGCGGCGACTTTCCAAATGGTGGCATAATATACTCCGTTTCTGCACTGCAGTCCATAAAAGCCGTCCCGCCCGGCAGTGCGCGGCGGGTGCGGCGGCAGGCGAGCCCGAAAAAGCCGCCTGCCCGTTTATGATAATGAAATCGTCATTCAATTCCCTTCAGGGCGAGAGCCTTCGTCTGAAGCTCCATCAGCTTGTAGTAGGTGCCGTGCAGGGCGGTCAGCTCCTGCTGCGTGCCCTCCTCGGTGATCTCCCCGTTGTCGATGACAACGAGCCTGTCCGCATCGCGAAGCGTTGAGAGCCGGTGAGCGATCGAGATGGTCGTGCGCCCCTTGATAAGGTAGTTGATGGATGCCTGAATTGCTTTCTCCGTTTCGGTATCGACGGAAGCGGTGGCTTCGTCGAGGATCAGGATCTTCGGGTTGGCCAGAATCGCCCGCGCGATCGAAATGCGCTGACGCTCGCCGCCCGAGAGCTCGCGCCCGGCGGAGCCGATGATCGTGTCATAGCCGTCCGGCATGCGCAGGATGAAATCGTGGGCGCTCGCCAGCACGGCGGCGCGGATAATCTCGGCCTTGGAGGCCTTCGGGTTGGCGTAGGCGATGTTCTGTTCCACCGTGCCCATGAAAATGTAGGTCTCCTGAGAGACCATCGCGACATTGCGCCGCAGGTCGTGGAAAGCCAGGTCGCGCACGTTCACGCCGTCCAGATGGATCGAACCCTCCTGCGGGTCGTACATGCGCGAAATCAGGTTAACCAGTGTCGTCTTGCCCGCGCCGGAGCGCCCGACGATGCCGAGCATCTCGCCCTCGCGGATGTGCAGACTGATGTTTTTCAGAACGGGCTTGTTCACCTCGTAGCCGAAGGTCACATGGTCGAGCATGATATCGCCCTTCGGCTCCGGCATCGGAACCGGATTTTCGCTCTCCTGGATCTCCGGGATGGAGTCGAGGATCTCAAACATGCGCTGCGCGCTGTTGAGGCTGTTCGACCACCAGTGGAAAACGTGGGAGAAGAAATTCATCGGGCCGCTCAACTGGCCGACGTAGCCGGCGAAGGTGATCAGTACGCCGAGCTCGAAGTTTGTGCCGCGCAGCACCATGGCCGCGCCGATAAACCAGACGACGAAGCCGGTCAGCTCCTGCGTCGTATGATAGAGGAAGGTGAATTTGTTGTCAAATTTCACGATGGACAGCTCCGCGTCCATCATGCGCGCGTTGTTTGTGTGGAAGCGGGACAGCTCCCGCTTTTCCTGGCCGAACGCCTTGACCACACGCGCGCCGGTCAGATTGTCGTTGACCTGGCTGTTCACCGCACGCTCGGCGCGGTGGCTGCGGCCGAACAGACGCCAGAAATAAGGGCGCAGCTTGAACCCGACCACAACGGACACCGGCAGAAGGATGCAGGAGACAAGCGCGAGCTCCCAGCGGATGGAAAACATTACGGTCAGCGTCGAGATGAGCGTGAAGGTGTGGATCAGTATGTACGGCGCACCGTCGATGAAAAAGCCGGTCACACGCTCGGCGTCGCTCAGAACGCGGGTCATGAGGCTGCCGGTCTGGCGGCTCTTGTAGAAGCTGATCGAGAGCCGGCCCATTGCTTTGAAGATATCTTTTTTCAGGTCGCGGACGACGCTCGTAACAATCTGGGCCGTGAAAACGCCCTGCAGGATCGAGAGGAGCTGGATCGACAGCCTGGCGAAAAACATCGCCAGCACGATGAGAAGCAGCGCCGTGACAAAGCCGGCGTCATGAATGCCGATGCGCTCCAGAAATGCGGTATCCTTTTTCAGCACATGGTCGTACAGCACCGTACCGTTCAGGTAAGGCCATACAAGATTCATCCCGGCAATGCCGAAAAAGCAGAGCAGCATGACGGCCATCTTGCCGGCATAGGGCCGGAAATAGCGGAGCACCCGCATAAATATCGTGCTGCGATCCATACATTTCGGACAGATTTTCCGGTTTTTATCCGGGTACATCGTTCCGCATTTCGGACAATATTCCTCCTCCTCGTCCTCCTCTTCCTGCATGAAATCCGGCTGCGGGTTTTTCAGGCGGTCAAAGGCGCGCACGAGCCGGTGCATATTTTTAATATGAAGATTGGAAAATGCGGCAAGACAGTCGCCGTCGTTTGCGATCAGAAGACCGCAGGCCACCTGACGCTCGATCTTGAGATTCTGGACCTCTGTGAGAGGCAGAAGCTTAACGGCCCATTCCTGCGGAAGTTCCGCATCGGCATCGCTCTTCGTCCCGTAGCCCTTGAAGGAACGGACGCGTCCGGGATTGGGCGGCGAGGTCAGCAGGCAGAGCGTATCGGCGGTCAGTACGACATAGCCGTCCGCGTATTCGCAGGAGGTGTTCATATCGGCGGCGCTTGCCCGCAGCACCGCCTCCGAAGACACGCCCTGCGCTTCCAGAGCGGCACGGACGGACTTCGGCAGTTTTACCTTCTCCATGGTATTACTACTCCCTTCTGGTGTTTAACAATTCTGGCTGTGAGATGTAGCTCCTATTATATCCGAAACTATGTTCGAACGCAAGCTAAAATATGCCGTTTGTTCAAAATTTATATAATGGTTCGGCGGCAGCCCCGGCAAGGTGTTGTTATGCGCAAAATTGTACCTGTGATTTTTGTACGTCAGAGCCTCTCATACCAGCTCTGCAGCACCTGCTCGGCTTTTTTCAGATGGATGGCAAAGCCCGTATCCCGTTTTGCTTCCTCCTCCGTCCGGTAGATGCGGGTGCCCCAGTCCCACCAGAAAAAGCCGGCGAACCAGTCCTCCCCCGAGAACACGCGCAGGCAGGAATCGTAGAAGCGAGCCTGCTCCTCCTCGTCGCGCGGAAATTCCTGGTGCGCGAAATCCCATGGCATCATGGCGCAGCCGCGCGCACTCCGGCAGCCGATCTCCATAAAAACAACCTTTTTTCCGAGCCGTTCGCTCAGCGGCTTCAGCCGCTCGCGCACCTTTTCCCAGGCCGCGGTCATATTTTCGAGGCTGTCCCCCGGCAATGCTGCGACAGGGTAGTAGGCGGAGGTGCCGATATAGTCGATTGCGTCGAACCACGGCACGCGGTCCTCCCTGCCGTGATTGGTGTTATATACAAGCGGACCGTGATAGATCCGGCGGACCTTCGCGATCAGACCGCGCCAGTATTCCTCCTTGCGCTCGGTGCCGAGCATTTCGCAGCCGAGGCAGAACATTTCGCAGCCCGTGTCCTCCGCGAGCTCCGCATAGTGCAGCAGAAACGCGGTATAGCTCGCAAACCATTTGCTCCAGTATACGTCCCGCCCGATCATGTCGCCGTCCGGGAACTCGATCTGGGCGCGCCATGCGCCGTCCCTGCAGTTCACCATCGGCTTCAGGCAGACCCGGACGCCGCGCTTATGCGCACGGTCGACGGCGAAGGTAATATCCTTGTCGGACGCATTGTGCTCATAGTCAAACAATATTTTTGTAGAAGAATAGGCCTCCTGCTCAAATGCGGGCGCGAGGCAAATCCAGTTGACGCCGGTGTCGAACAGCAGATCCTGCGAGGCGATGGCCTCCGGAGTGCGGTAAGCTCCGCTTCTGCCGCCGTAGCCGTAGGTGTAACCCTTGATTTCCAATGTAATATTCCCCCCTCCTGCAACAGATGTACCCTCTGAGGAAGCGCTGATCCAATCATCGCTTCCTCTCATTTTAATGCAGGAGAGGGGAATAGTAAATGTAGAATCTGCAAACTGCCATGTATTTATCGAGGCTTTTGTTGCAGCTCGGCCCCTCGGCTTCACTGCAGCAAAGCGATGCACAATAGACGTCCACCTACAGCTTTTTCAGGTAATTGCCGTCAATGTTCATAAGCTTATTATAAATAATGAACGCATTCGGGTCGATGCGCTGCACGACGCGGCGAAGGAGGTTGACCTCGTATTTGGAGATCGCGGTCACGAGAATATTCGTTTCCTCATGCGTATAGGCGCCGTCGCCCTTCCATTCCGTCACGCCGTGGTAGATTTCCTTCATAATGGCAGCCGCGACACCCTCCTGCTTTGTAAAGATCGTTACCTGGATCATGATGTTCTGCGAGTGGATGCGGTCGACGGTGAACGAGGAAATCGCGGCATAGATAATGCAGTAGATGGCCGTCTCCACATTGAACAGCAGGGCGCAGACAAGGTAAATTACGCCGTTGATGAGGACGGTGACCTTGCCGACGCTGAAATTGCGGTAGCGCTTGCTGAAATAAATGCCGAGAATATCGGTGCCGCCGCCGGAGCCGCCCGCGTACAGACAGAGGCCGACGCCCGCGCCGTACATGAGGCCGCCGATGATGCAGGAGGTCAGAGGGTCCTCGATAATGAGCGGGTTCGGCACCGGGATCACCGTGACGATGAAGGTCGTCAGCAGAACGGACATACCCGTCTTCAGGAAAAACAGCCGGCTGACGCCCTTGTATGCCAGCAGAAAGAGCGGAATATTGAGCAAGAAATAAACGATACCGGCAATGTCGATCTGAGGCGGTATCGGGACGTGCAGATATTCGGTCAGCACCGTTCGGGTGAGCTGGGAAATACCGAGCGCGCCGCCGTTGTAGAGACCGAGCGGGGTCAAAAACAGGTTGACTGCCGTAGCAAACAGGATGGTGCCGGCGGCCACCATCAGAAACTTCCAGAATTCATTCTGATTCAATTTATTTTTCATGTCTTCCTCCGTGATCTGAGCTGCGGCGGGGACAAGTATCGGACCGGGCAGCAGATTAAAATTAAGCATATTGTAACGGAGAATGCGGAGAAGTGCAAGGGGGAATTACACGGATGTCCGGTCAGAAACCGACGAAGCCGGGAATATAGCGCAGTACGAGAGAGATGCGAACGGAAACACTACACGGGCAGGGATTACATTGTTGAGGAATATGAGTATTACACCGGCCAGGAGGCGGAGCAATTTATGTTTCCCGAAAAAGACCACCTGTATCGGGAAGTCCACAAGCTAAGAGAGAAAGTGTCTGAAACAGAAACTATCAAGTGTTGCATAGAGCAGGCAATCGAGCCACAAGAGCAAGGAAAGGAGCAGGCAGGGAGCAGGGATATTTTGTTGTGATTGGAGGGAGATATGTGGTATAATCGTAACATTATAGAGAACCACAAATTGGAGAAGTGATTATGAAATTTTTATATTTAGAAGATGTCTGTAAAACGTGGAATGATATTCTTGTGATTGGGAAAACCATAGAGCGGGATAACAAGAAATTTCATATTGTTGGTATGACTTTAGGTGACGAAGCGGAACTATATATCATTGAACCATATAATGAACCAGAAAATGACAGTAATAGAAAAAAGGGTGTTCGCAATCAAAGAAAAATACTGAAAGGAAACATGGGAAGTGAAGTAAGCAAAGACAGTTATTTACAATGCAGTGAATTTTGTCTGGGTAATCAACGGTTGCAAGTGCGGAGTGGTTCGGGCGGTTCATTAAAATATTCAACAGAGAATTATGAGGCAATCAAATTATTTTTTGATATGCTTCGTGCGGGTTGGATTATTCCCGAATGGTTGAAGAATGAGGAATGGGATAATTTACAGTTAGTTACTTTAAGCATTGCAGATGTGAAAAAATTACCCGAATATTCATCAGAAATGCCGATTATCATTAAGCATTCTCCTGGTTTTAGCCATTACATAGTTGAAAAAGCAATCACTTTGAATGTAGGCAAAAGCTGCTCTTTTAGTTTCGTAGACAATTGCGGGGATAAGGTACAGTTCTATATAAATAATGTTGTTTTAATAGATGTGTGGAAAGATACGGAAGAAAAATT
>CAMWWR010000060.1 GCA_947178045.1 uncultured Clostridia bacterium | reverse complement strand
GACCACAGGGGCGAGGGTGGCTTCGGCAGAAAATTTCTGGAGCTTCACAAAAGGGAGGAAAAAGTTCTGGATTCCCCGTCCGGAGCGGGCGGCACGAACCGCGAGGAGGCTGTCCGGGATTACGCCGCGTGGAAGCGCGGCGTGGAGGAGACGGTCCTGCCGGCAAGCTTTCAGAAGGTGCTTTACGGGAACGGCCCGGATTTTCTGGCAAGCCTGCGGAATCAGGGAAGCCTGTCGAACGTGTGGCTTGAGGATAATGTGAGCAGGCTGCTCGGGTGGCTTTCCGGGGATGCCGGGATCAGAGCAGGAAACCATTGACAAAGCTATGTCATATACTGCGGAGAGCTGCCGTTTTACGGCGGCTCTTTTTTAAGGAAACTTTGGGAAATACTGATTAAAGCGTTTCCCGCACTGGATTTGTGCTGCAAAGTGGCATATTCCTTTGTAAATCCGTAAACCTCTGAAAGAGGCTTTGCATCCTGCCGGAGGATCAAAGGAAGCAATGATTTATTCAGCACTTCCTTTGATGAAAATCACTGTTTCTTAAAAAAATTTTGAAACAGGTGTAACTTTTCCGGACTTGCTGCGAATAATAGGTGTAAAAACAGAGCAGGACGGCAGCGCCGAAAGAAAACGGCGGTCGGAAAAGACAAGCGGTCCTGTCCCAGGAAAAAGGAGAGAATGTTATGAGAAAAAGATTTTTATGTATGATGCTTGCAGGTGCGATGGCACTTTCGATGACTGCGTGCGGCGACAAGAAGAATGATGACGATAAGCAGCCTACCCCGTCGGCAGCAGCACAGCCGTCGGAGGCTCCGACCCAGGCGCCGGCAGCTTTTGAGGATTTCAGCGTCAAGGAAATGATGGACGCCATTGTGGACCGCATGAGCGAGGATATCCCGATGATGATGCAGGGGTCGGAGATGGAACTGACCGAGATCTACAAGCTCGACGCTTCCAAAATCGAGGAATATGACATCCGTATTCCGATGATGAATGTAACGGCGACGGAGCTTGCGGTATTTAAGGCTGCCTCCGAGGCTGACGTTCCGGCGGTTGTTGAGGGAATCAATCAGAGAGTCGCTGCACTCAAGGAGCAGTGGAGAACTTATCTGGAGGATCAGTATGAGCTTGTGGAGAAGAACAAGGTGCTGGTGCAGGGAAGATATGTATTCCTGATTATCGGCGCGGAGGACCTTTCCGCTTATGCTGAGAATGTATTTATGCGCAAGTTCGACCCGTCCATCCAGGAGCTGGTCCTTGTGCGCAAGTTCCACACCATGTACAAAGCCGTAATCAAGGAGCTTTCGGATGAGAGCATCACGGTGGATTATACGGAGGACGGCAAGACCTACACGTTTGAGTGCACCTTCAGCGAGTATTTCTATGCGGAGGGCGGCATTGAAAGCTTCTCAGTGGGAGACACGGTCGATTTCACGCTGGAGGAGCCGGTGAAGGAGGCGGACAACCCGATGAAGGGCGTTGTATCATATCTTGCCGCGCCGGCAGGAGAATAAGGCAAACGCACGGCCCGGGAGCTTCAAAATTATGTATGGAAATGCTTTCCTTTCTGTGCTATGATAATGGACGATGGTTCGTCGATTATACAAAAGACTGACAGAGAGGATGGAGTTCCGTATGGAGCAGGACAGACTGGACTATGAACAATTTCTCGGCGGGGACAAGGCGGGGTTCGAGCACCTTGTCCTGCGCTACAAGGACGGGCTGATTCAGTTTATTGCGAGGCTCGTCAGGGATCTGTATCAGGCGGAGGATCTGGCGCAGGATGTGTTTGTCGAGGTTCTGCTTCACCCGGAGCGCTACCGGACGGAGACTTCATTTAAGACATATATTTATACGATCGGGCATAATAAGGCAGTGGATTTTATCCGCAAAAACGGGAGGCTCACTTTCATCGGGGAATGGGAGGAGTCGGATGCAATGCGCGCGGATGTGCTGCTGCTGGAAGAGAAGGTGATTCGGGAGGAAGAAAAACGGGAGCTGTACGCGATCATGAAGCAGCTCAGGCCGGATTCTGAACGTGTTTTGTACCTGGTCGATCTGGAGGGAGTTTCCTACACGGATGCCGCGCAGATGCTCGGAAAATCGGACAATCAGCTCCGGGTGCTGCTCCATCGCGCCAGAAAAAGGCTGAAGCAGAAAATGGAGGAAAACGCGGATTAAAGCGTTGCCTGATGCCGGGCAGCAGAATTGAAGCAATATCGCAGGCGGACCTGCGGTATACATGGGTATGAGTATGAAAAGTGACGAAGAATTTATTGCGGGTATCTATGAAAAGGCGGAGGCAAGCAGGAAGAAATCGGAAACCTGCCAAAAAACGCCGGGGACAGATGCCAGGGAGCGGGAAAAGACCCGGCGCTTCCGGCCGCGCGCCGTGCGCTGGCTGGCCGCCGCGGCCTGTGTCGGCATTATCAGCTGCGTCGCGCTGGCTGCCGGCAGAAAAGCCGGAACGAAGGATGATTTCGGGGAGGATCCCGCGAACCATGCGCTGCTTCCGGCAAGCCTGAACGGGGAGGAGAACTCCCGGATGCGCAGCGTGGAGATGCTGGAAACGGTCCGCGGCAGGGTGACGGCCTGCGTGCTGTCGGAGGACGCGGCCATTCTTACGGTGACGGATGAGGAGACGGCAGAGGAGCTCTCGGTCATGCTGCAGTGCGGGGTGAAACCGGAAGAGGGCGAGGACGTAATCCTGCTTGTGAACGCAGAGCAGGACGGATATTATCTGACAGACGCATCCCGCTATTATCGCAGGGGGAACGACGGCCTGTATTACAACGCTCAGGGAAGCATATTTTTGGAGAGTACGGAAGGAGAGTAGGATATGGTTTTCAGCAGCCTGATATTTTTATTTCGATTTTTGCCCATTGTGCTGCTAGTGTATTTTGCTGCTCCGAAGAAGGCGAGAAACGCGATTCTCTTTCTGGCGAGCCTCGTGTTCTATGCCTGGGGCGAGCCGGTCTACGTCGTGCTGATGCTGTTCTCCACGGTGGTGGACTTTACGCACGGCTGGCTTGTGGATTCCAATTTGAAAAAGGGAAACCGCGCCAGGGCAAAATACTTTGTGATCGAATCCATGGTAATCAATCTTGCATTGCTCGGTTTCTTTAAATATTCGGATTTCCTGCTCGGTAATATCAATGCGCTGTTCGGCACAGAGATTCCGCTGCTGAAGCTGACGCTGCCGATCGGCATTTCCTTTTACACCTTCCAGACAATGTCCTACACGGTCGATATTTACCGCGGACAGGCGAAGGTGCAGAAGAATATCATCTCCTTCGGTGCTTATGTGGCGCTGTTTCCGCAGCTGATCGCGGGGCCGATCGTCCAGTATAAGACGGTGGCGGAGGAGCTGAACCACCGGACGGAGAGCAGTGACGAATTTGCGTCCGGCGCGCTGAAGTTTATGTGCGGGCTCGGGAAAAAGGTGCTGCTGGCCAACAATATCGGCCTGCTGTGGGACGCGGTGAGCCAGACGGCTCCGGCGCAGACGTCGGTATTGGCGGCATGGCTCGGCATTCTTGCCTGCTGTCTGCAGATTTATTTCGATTTTTCCGGTTATTCGGATATGGCGATCGGTCTCGGACGGATGTTAGGCTTTCATTTTCTCGAGAATTTCAATTATCCGTTTACCTCAAAGAGCATCACAGAATTCTGGAGAAGATGGCATATTTCGCTGGGCAGCTGGTTTCGGGAGTATGTCTATATCCCGCTCGGCGGCAACCGTGTGGGACTTGCAAAGCAGGCCAGGAACATTGCGGTCGTCTGGCTGCTGACCGGCTTCTGGCACGGGGCGAGCTGGAATTTTGTGCTGTGGGGCGTCTATTTCGGCGTATTTCTTATGATTGAGAAATTTTTCCTTGGCGGAATACTGAAAAAGCTGCCGGGTTTCCTTTTACATGTTTATACGCTGCTGGTCGTATCGGTCAGCTTTGTGCTGTTCAGCTTTGAGGATCTGACGAGGGTGGGCACTTATGTGAAATCGATGTTTGTGCCGGGAGAGGCCGGTTTTGTGGATGCGCGGGCGCTGTACCTGCTGAATAATTACTGGGTGATGCTCGTCATCCTGATCTTCGCGGCGACCAGTGTGCCGAAACGGCTGGCGGAACGGCTCTTTTCGGCACGCCGGAGCTTTTCCAAAAAGCGTGCGGAAGGAGAACGCGGTGCGGCCGGGACAGGAGTGGCAGAAGCGGCCGGCATGACAGGTGCAGCCGGCGCAGGCAGCAGTGTCGGAAAGTCCGGCACGGCGGGTGCGGCGAATGCGGCAAGAGGGTCTGGCATGGTAGGTGCGGCCGGCGCAGAGGGTGCAGCTGGCAGTACAGAGGAGCCACCGGCGGCAGCGGTCGGCACAGGATGGTATGCTCTGGCGGCGCAGGCACTGTTCCTTGTGGGAGTGTTTTTGCTCTCGGTAGCGTATCTTGTGGATGCGACCTATAATCCGTTCCTGTATTTCCGGTTTTAGCATGCAAAAAGCACGGGGGCGGACTGCAAAGGGAAAGCGCAGCAGTCATGGCCTGGAATGGAACAGGAAAAGGGACTATGGACGGTATGGACGGAAGGTATAAAAAGATATAGACCGGCAAAGCGCAGGAGGGAATCGAATTGAAGGCGAAGCAGGAAAAAACAGAAAGGGAGACGGGCGCTGCCGCGGGAACGCCGCAGGGAAGCAGTTGGAACAGCCGTGTTTTGACGGGGGTGTTCCTGGCGCTTATTTTCGGGCTTACGATCGCCGGCTTTTTCAGCCCGGTCAGGGAGCGGTCGGAGAGTGAAAACCGGACGCTCGCACAGAAGCCGAAGTTTACGCTGGCCAGTCTTTTTGCGAAAAAGGACGAGGATAAATATACCAGAAAATACGAGGATTATCTCACCGATCAGTTTATCGGGCGGGATGCCTGGATCGGCCTGAAGACGCGGACGGAGCGGCTGATCGGGAAAAAGGATATCAACGGCGTATATTTCGCCGCCGACGGCTATCTGATCACGAAAACGGACGCGTCCTCCGTGGATGCGGAGACGGAGGAAAAGAACATTGCGCGCCTTGCGGCCTTTGTAAAGAAATATTCGGAGCTGCTGGGCGAGGGGCGCGTGTATGCGATGCTTGTGCCGACCGCGGCAGATATTTATGCGGATAAGCTGCCCGCTCATACGGAGGAATATGACCAGGAGGCGCTGCTCGCGCGCGTGTCGGACCTGCTGGGGAACAGCTTTGTTAATGTGAGGGATTCTCTGCTCGCGCACAATGGAGAGTATTTATACTATCGTACAGATCACCATTGGACGGCGCTGGGGGCCTATTACGCCTACCGGGCATGGGCGGAGGCGCTGGGAAAGAGCCCGCGCGGACAGGAGGATTATTCTGTCAGCACAGGCAGCGGAGAATTTTACGGAACCCTGTATTCCAAGGTGAATCTGCCGATGCAGGCGGATACGGTCACGCTCTATGACGATGGAAGGGCGTACCGCGTCGAGTATGATATGAACGGAAAACCGCAGAATTCGCTTTTTGCCATGAACCGTCTGACGGAAAAGGATAAGTACATGGTATATCTGGACGGGAACCATGCAGTCTCACATATCCGGCAGCAGGGCGAGGAAAGAAACGGCAGGCGGCTGCTTGTTGTCAAGGACTCCTACGCGCATACGTTCGTGCCGTTCCTCGCACAGGATTACGACGAGGTGATCATGGTCGATTTCCGTTACAGCAAAATGCCGGTTTCACAGCTTATAAAGCTTTATGAGGTTACGGATATCCTGTTTTTGTACAATGCGACAAATTTCGTGCAGGACGATAACCTGTATCAGCTTGAGCGCTAAGGCAGAGTGGATTAAATCGCCGGCTCTTAAACGCCTCCGCCGGAGGCGCACGAATTTACCGGGACAAAAGCAGGGCCGCCGGGCTTATTTTTCAGCCCCGGCGGCCTGCCTTTCGTATTCGTCGATGGTTGCCTGAACCCGGCTCTGTACGAGCTCCGCGATCTCGGTGGACTTCATGCCCTTATAATCCTCATAGTAGAGCGGTTTGAGGTAGAAGAGCTGTACGGTCAGTTTTTTGATGGAATTTGTGTCAAATGCTTTGTAGGAGTCGACGAGCGCCGCAGGTACGATCGGGCAGTGCGCGTTCATGGCGCTCTTAAAGCTGCCGCCCTTGAATTCTCCGACGTGATTGCCGTCCCTGCTTCTTGTGCCCTCGGCGAAGATAATAAAGTTTTCGCCGTTCTTTACGCGGTTCGTCATGTTTTTGATCACGGTCATGGATTGACGGATATCCTCGCGGTCAATGATTTCTGCCTGCAGCAGGGTGATTACGTTGCGGAGCAGGAAAATGTCCTTGACCTCCTTTTTCATTACGGTCACAAACGGACGCTCGTGTGTTTCGAGAAATGCAAGCGCGTCGAAAAGCCCCTGATGGTTGGGAAAAATAATATATCCGGTCTCCTCCGGAATATTTTCGAGACCGTGGCATTCCACACGGACGCGCCCGCGCCGGTTCACCTTCGGCGCAATTTTGTGGAGAAAGCCGTATCTTGTATAATTGTCGTATTTTTCAATGTTGCACAGCCGGAAAAGCCGGAAAAGGTAGTATGGCAGCACAAAAAAGCTGCGCAGAAACATGAGTGCGATTCGTTTCATAGAAGACCTCCATCAGGTTGCGTCATACCCCTTGAGCATTCTCGCGCGGCTCGGATGGCGGAGCTTGCGCAGCGCCTTCGCCTCGATCTGCCGGATGCGTTCCCTTGTCACGTTAAATTCCTTTCCGACCTCCTCGAGCGTGCGGCTTCGGCCGTCCTTCAGGCCGAAGCGGAGGATCAGCACGCGCTGTTCCCGCTCGGTCAGCGTCTCAAGCAGCTTCGCGATCTGATCCTGAAGCATGGCGTAGGAGGCAGCCTCCTCCGGGCCGACGACGGTTTCATCCCGGATAAAATCTCCGAGATGGCTGTCGTCCTCCTCGCCGATGGTCGTATCGAGAGAGATGGGATCCGCGGAGACCTTGAGGATCTCGCGGATTTTGTCGACGGGAAGGTTCATGGCGTCCGCCAGCTCCTTCTCGGTAGGCTCCCGGCCGTATTCCTGCAGAAGCGTGCGGGAAATCCGGTAGGTTTTGTTGATTACCTCGGACATGTGGACCGGAATGCGAATCGTGCGGGACTGGTCCGCGATGGAGCGTGTGATCGCCTGACGGATCCACCAGGTTGCGTAGGTGCTGAACTTATAGCCCTTGTTGTAGTCAAATTTATCCACGGCCTTGATCAGGCCGAGGTTGCCCTCCTGGATCAGGTCGAGAAACGAAAGCCCGCGCCCGGCATAGCGTTTGGCGATGCTGACGACGAGGCGGAGGTTGGATTCAGCAAGAATGCGCTTTGCATCCTCATCGCCCTTTTCGATCCGTCTGGCGAGCTCGATCTCCTCCTCCAGAGACAGCAGGGAAAAGCCGCCGATCTCCTTGAGATACTGCTTGACGGGGTCGTCCGCCATGGCGTCGGCGACGGCGGAGAGATCCTCGTCCTCCATTATAATGTCGTCGTCAAGCTCCATCAGAGCATCGTCATCCGGCTCCTCCTCCGACAGATTGAGAACGGTGATGTTGTTGGCCTCGAGATATTCATATATCTGATCAATCTGCGCAACGTTCAGATTCATTCCTTTAAAAAAGTCGTTGACCTTATCGCTGTCGATGACTCCCTTGTTCTCCGCCGCGATGGCGGCGAGCTCCCTCAGGCGTGTTTCAAAAACGGTATTCTGCTCTTCCATTGTCAGCCTCCTTGGTAAAAAGACACTAAACAGCATTATATCACACCTATCCTTAGAAAGGAACAAAATTTTTGAGGGAATTATCGGGAGAATTACAGTTCGGCCTTCGGCTTCCCGTAACAAAAATGATGCACAGAAATCGTAAAAGCTCGATTTCGCGCATAAAATTCTCGGGTTTTTATGAAAAAACCATAAAAACACCTGGCGGGAACAGAAGGCCAAACGGTAACCGGGGCGGCGCAAGCGGGGCCTGCCAGAATACCGGGGCAGGCCGGGCTTACGGCGCAAAAAGCAGCTCATCGGCAGGCTGCCAGGAGGAGACATCAGGGCGGAAGGAGGCGTCGTTCGACTGATCGTAATTGCTCCAGTCCTCATTTGTAATGCGCAGCTGCAGAGTGGCCGTATCCCCCGGCTGCAGTACTCCCGCACTCTCGGAGAAACGGATTTCCATGGCGGCCGCCCCGGAAATGAAGGCGCCGGCGGCGGCATCCGGGATCGCGCGGTGGGCGCTGCCGGTCC
>CAMWWR010000059.1 GCA_947178045.1 uncultured Clostridia bacterium | reverse complement strand
CAAGGCAGTCATCCTGATTGACGAGTATGATGTGCCGCTGGAAAATGCGTATTTCAGGGGATTTTATGACCGGATGACGGATTTTATCCGCTCGTTGTTTGAGTCTGCGTTAAAAACGAACGATGCATTGCAGTTTGCTGTAATCACAGGATGCCTGCGCATCAGCAAGGAAAGCATTTTTACGGGTTTAAACAATTTAAAGGTGATTTCCATCCTCGACCCCGATTATGCGGAATACTTTGGTTTTACGCAGGAGGAAGTACAGGTGATGCTTAAGGCCTACGGGCTGGAAGACCGGACGGAGGAAGTGAAAAAATGGTATGACGGATACCTGTTTGGGGAAACGGAAATTTACAACCCATGGAGCATTGTACGCTGTGTGGACGACAACAAAAACAGGACCTGGTTTACCCCGAAGGCATACTGGGCAAACACATCCTCCAACAGTATTGTAAGGGAGATGGTGGAATATGCGGATTTCAATGCCCGCGCGGAAATTGAGCGTCTTATTGCGGGGGAGGGCATTGAAAAACCGATACAGGAGGATATTACTTACGGAGATCTGCACGGCTCGCAGGATAACATCTGGAGCTTTCTGTTTTTTACGGGTTATTTAAAGAAGACAGCAGAGCGGTTTGAAAACAGGAAGCTTTATCTTCGGCTGACCGTACCGAATGAGGAAGTGCTGAGCATTTATGAAAATACGATTTCGCAGTGGTTTGAGGGAAAAGTAAAGGGACTTGACCGCTCGGCTCTGCTGTGTGCGATTGAAAACCGCGACTGTGAGACATTCGGCAATTTTGTTTCGGAGCAGCTTCAGGACTCAATCAGCTATTTTGATTTCGCGGAGAATTATTATCATGGTTTCATGGTGGGATTGCTGTCCGGAATGGGGCGGTACAGGGTATATTCCAACCGTGAGAGCGGGGACGGCAGGCCGGATATTGTGATGCAGGCTCTTTCGGTGCGCGGGAGGGCGTTTCTCTTTGAATTGAAGGTGGCCAGGGAATTTTCACAGATGGAAGAGAAATGCCGCGAGGCACTTGCACAGGCAGCGGAAAAAAACTATAAGGCGGAGCTTATCCGGATCGGATATTCGGACATTACGGTTTACGGCGTCTGCTTTTACCGAAAAGAGTGTATGGTTTTGAAGGAGGCGGGCAGCAGCTCTTTGATGATGCCGACAAGATAGAGAGAGCCTGCGCACAGCAGAATTTCATCCGGTTTGTCAGGCGCTTTCCCGTCATCCGGATTGCCCGGTTGTGCCTGGATGATTCTGGTAAAAGGAATGTTGCTATTTTCCTTTACGCTGATTTTGCCGGAGAGAACACCGCCCATTCCTGTCAGTTCCAGCGCGGCAGCGAATGCTTCCTGTGGGGAATCGTACGCCATGACAGTGGCATCGGTATGCGCAAGAAAATGCTCCTTAAGCTGTTCCGGAGCGATGGCGCGCACGCCGCCCACGGTCGTAACCAGATAACGGCAGAACAGCCCGCTCTCGCAGAGCTCACGGATCATCTCGGAGGTATCCTTCTCTTTTACCGCGGAGAAGAGCAGAGTGACCGGGTGTCCCGCGGCAACAGGGCGGACGGAGGCGAGCAGCATGCGAATGCCGTCGGCATTGTGCGCGCCGTCGATGTAGACATTCGGGAAAATTTCTTCAAAGCGCCCCTCCCAGACCGAGCGGGCAAGCCCGCGCTGCAGCGCGGCACGCACCTGTTCGGGAACCGGAATTGTGCGGGAGTCCGTATCTGCCGGACAGGGAGCCTCAGGAGAATGTAGATACAGCCAGAGTGCGGCCGTGTAGGCGATCGCTGCGTTCTCTGCCTGGTAGAGGGCAGGGCTGTTCACGGTCAGCATCTCGCGGATGCCGCTCCCCATTGCGCCGCATTCTGCCGCGGGCAGGCAAAAGAGGAATTTAAGCCGGCCGGAAGCAGAGGAGGCCGAAGAGCGGAAATCGTCTGCCTCTTCCTTCGCCGGTTCCGGCGAAATCTGTATACAGTGCCGCCGGCCGACGCCGATGCGCGGCGCTGCTGCCGCGTCCGCAGCCTGCCCGATTACCTCGCAGGCGTCCGGCTCATCGGCACAGTAAATGAGCGGTACGCCCGGCTTTATGATACCCGCCTTTTCGGCGGCGATTTTCGCGATCGTATCCCCGAGAATTTCCGTGTGGTCCAGGCTGATCGATGTGATGATTGTGAGAACGGGGGCGGCGACGGCGTTGGTGGAATCCATTCGCCCGCCGAGTCCGGTCTCGACGACGACATAGTCCGGCGACTGTTCCCTGTACCAGCAGAGAGCCGCCGCAAAGAGATAGTCAAAATAGGTGATGCCGGTATAGCCCTCCTGCGCAAGCGCTTCGGCCGCCTCCTGTACCAAGCGGAAGCAGGAGGCAAAAGCATCCTTTCCGATCAGCTCCCGGTCAAGCTGAATGCGCTCGCGGATATCGACCAGATGGGGAGAAATAAAAAGTCCGGTGCGGTATCCCTGCGCCGTGAGCATATCCGCGAGGAAGGCGCAGACGGATCCCTTGCCGTTCGTCCCTGCCACATGGATGATTTTCAGTCCGCGCTCCGGGTGGCCGAGCGCTTCAAGCAGTCTGGCGGAATTTTCAATGCCCGGATGCGCGCCGTATTTCCCGATATGGTCTAAAAAGTCAAGAGCTTCCTCATAAGTCTGCATTTTATCCGCCTCTTTCTTTATCGTTCTCTCTCAGTTCTCGCAATATCGGCCTCTGCCTGAGCAGCAATTCTCCTCATGTTCTGCGGTCGCTTGCTCAGTATTTCCAACGATATCCTCATGTCGTCCCGATGCGGCCAGAATCATCCGCTCGAAGGCTGCTCAGTCAAAATCAGCCTTGCTTCCCAGAACCACAGTTACATTGTGCTCCACATATTTTCCGACCTCGAGGCGGGAGAGGGTCACCTCGATTTCCGTGCCCGCGCGGTAGGAATTCACCTTCTCCTGCAGCTGGGTCCTAGCCGTGACAGCGGAGCCGTTGATTGCGGTGATGATATCGCCCGGGACAATGCCCGCCCGGTCGGCCGCTCCGCCCTTGACGACATCGGAGATGTAGACGCCGAGCGGGAAGCCGTACAGCGCGGAAATCTCCTCGGTGATCTCGGACTGCGAGAGGTATACGCCGAGATAGCCCTGCTCCTCCTCGGTCAGAATCTCGCGGTTCATCAGTTCGTTCAGAATATCAACGGCGCTGCTGATCGGAATCGCGTAGCCCATGCCCTCCACGGCCGTACCGGAGAGCTTGGCCGTGTTGATGCCGATCACCTCACCCTTTGTGTTGAGCAGAGCGCCGCCGCTGTTGCCCGGATTGATGGCGGCAGTCACTTGCAGAGCGATGAGCCTGGTCTTTTTCCCGGTGGCGGAATCCGTGACATTGATCTCGCGCTCCCTGGCACTCAGGTATCCGACCGTCGTCGTCTGGCCATAGCCGAGCGCGTTGCCGATGGCGATAACCATCTGGCCGACTTTCATATCGTCGGAGCTCCCAAGAACGGCGGGACGGATGGCCGCCCGTGTCTCTGCCGGAATAGCGGAGAGAGGAACCGAGACGATGGCGAGATCGGCCGTCTCGTCCGTGCCGCGCACCGAAGCGGACAGCACCGTGCCGTCCGGAAAAGTAATATTGGTCGTGAGTGCGTCGTCGACCACATGATTGTTTGTGGCGATCAGCAGCTCACGCTCGTTTTCGCCGACAATGATGCCCGAGCCGGAGCCC
Organism: uncultured Clostridia bacterium; assembly: GCA_947178045.1. Lineage (GTDB taxonomy): Bacteria > Bacillota > Clostridia > Lachnospirales > Lachnospiraceae > RGIG4057. The sequence goes on along the minus strand of CAMWWR010000059.1, from coordinate 4,598 downwards.
TCGGTCGTCCCCTCGTAGAGATAGCCGAAAAAGCTCGAGGAGCTGCGGAAGGTACAGGAGATCGAGACGAGCGACGGCATCGAGCGCTCCACGATATCGGAGACGTCGCAGGTGGTGACGGCGGCGGAGGCCGCCACCGGAGTGGAGACAAGCGGCCGAATCTTCCCGGCGGCCGGGCTGCTGTCGTTTCCTGCCTCGCGGGCCAGGCCCGGGCGCGCCGACGGATTGACAAAATAGTAGAGCTCCTGGAAGCCGAAAAACGCGCCGCCCGCCACAACGCCGAACACGGCGGCGGAGGCAATAAAACAAACGCCCTTTTTCAGTATGCCGCGGAGCCTGCCCGGCATTTTATGCTCCACCGTGCGATCCATCGGGAAAGGAGAGAACGCTGCACCGGCGCTCCCCGCCGCATTGCGGTATGGGGTGTCCGTGCCAGCCTCCGACGCTGCGTCACGGTATGCAAAGCCCGTGTTCGATCCTTCCGCCGTCCCATCGCGGTATGGAATGCCGGTGTTTGCTTCCGCGGCTCTGCCCTCCGGCGCGGACGGGAGAAGGGGGGAGGAGCCGTGCGCGTCGCTGCTCTGCGGCTGCCGGTCCGCCCAAAAGCTGTATTCGTTTTCCGTGTAGTCTGTCATTCGGGAACCCTCCGTTTCCATCTCTGAGCATCCCGCAGACGTGTCTGCAGGGTTGCGTCAATCATTCGAAGCCGCATCGCCGCGGCATAAAGATATACTTTTCCTTGAATTTTTTCTGATTTTGGATATAATCATATAAACAGCTAAAGTGTAGCAAAATTTTGTGATGAAATTGTGAAGAGACGCAATTTAGGAATTGCATAGAAGTGAAATTTAAGATTTCTTAAGATTTTTATCATTGTGTTCAACACAGAAATAGAGTATTCTGAATAAGACAGTATCGCAAGCGAGCTCGCGATATACACGGGTATAAATCTGGGAAATCAACACAGCACCGCGGGCCTGCCTGCGGAATGAACGGATACAGGGTAAAAGAGGGTATGATAAAGGACAATCAGAAAACGCTGAACAGGCTTCACATAATAATTGACGGCATCCTGATCGCGCTGGCCTACCTGCTGGCTTACGAGCTGAGGTTTAAAATTCTGGTGCGGCTGCCGTTTTTCGCGCTGGCCGACGGGGTGGGCTATTTTTCGCTGGCGTACTATGCACAGAATCTGTATTTTCTCGTGCCGGGCTATCTTATTATTTATTCGATCTGCAATCTGTACAAGCCGAAACGGGGCGGCGGAAGCCGGATGGAGTACTGGAATCTGCTCAAAGCCAATATACTCGGACTGCTCGTGTTTACGACGATGAACTATGCAACGAAGGAAAACGATCTCTCCCGCGGCATGATTTTGTTTATCTTCCCGATTGTAAACTATATTTTCGGAGCGCTGTTCCGCTTTGCCCTCGGAAGGGTTCTGCGGATGATGAGACGGCGGGGCTTCAACCAGAAGCATGTCCTGATCGTGGGCTACAGCCGCACGACGGAGGCCTATATCGACCGGATCCGGCACAATCCGCAGTGGGGATATCACATTCACGGGATTCTCGACGACAACATGGAGATCGGGACGATGTATAAAAAAGCGGCGGTCATCGGCTCCTGCGGTGAGCTGGAGTCGATACTCGCGGACAACAACTTTGACGAGATTGTGGTGACCCTGAGCATCAACGAGTATTCCAGGCTCGAATATCTGGTCGGAATATGCGAGAAATCCGGCGTCCACACGAAATTTATCCCGGATTACCGCAGCGTCATACCGACCAGCCCGGTGACCGAGGATATGGACGGCCTGCCGGTCATCAATATCCGCAATGTGCCGCTGTCCGGCCTGTTCAACCGTTTTGTCAAGCGCAGCTTCGACCTGGTGGGCGCGTCGCTGGCGCTGGCGGTTTCGCTGATCCCGATGCTGATTATCGCTATTATCATCAAATGTACCTCAAAGGGGCCGGTCATTTTTTCCCAGGTGCGCGTCGGGCTGCACAACCGGGAATTTAAAATGTACAAATTCCGCTCGATGGAGCAGCAGCCGGAGTCGAGCGAAAAGAAGGCGTGGACTACGGCGAACGATGCCCGGGTGACAAAGATCGGGCGCATCATCCGGAAAACGAGCCTGGACGAGCTGCCCCAGCTGATCAATATTCTTAAGGGGGATATGAGTCTGATCGGACCGAGGCCGGAGCGCCCGTATTTTGTGGAAAAATTCAAGGAGGAGATCCCGCGCTATATGATCAAGCACCAGGTGAGGCCGGGACTGTCCGGCTGGGCGCAGGTCAACGGCTACCGGGGAGATACCTCGATCCGGAAAAGGATTGAATATGATCTGTATTATATTGAGAACTGGTCCATCGGGATGGACTTCAAGATTTTATTTCTGACGCTGTTCAAGGGCTTTATCAATAAAAATGCGTATTGACGGGAGGTAAGAATGAGCGGGGACGACAGGGAAGAAAAAGAGGAATTTTGTTATCTGTGCAGGAGGCCGGAGAGCACCGCGGGCAGGCTTCTGCATCTGCAGCAGAATATTTGTATATGCGCGGACTGCCTGCAGAAATCATTTGATATGATCGACACGCCGGGGCATCCGATGTTCGGCGGAAATTTTGACCCGGCGATGTTTTCGGCCGGGATGCCGCCGTTTGCTTCGATGAATGCCCAGAAGGTGAAGCAGAAAAAGCCGAAGGAAGCGAAGGAGCCGCAGGAGGAGCAGGCGGAGAAGGAGCCGGTGAGCATTCCGGCCCCGCACCGCATCCGGGAGCGGCTGGACGAGTATGTGGTCGGGCAGGAGCAGGCGAAGAAGGTGATCGCGGTGGCGGTCTACAACCATTACAAGCGTATCCGGGACGACGGCGGTGACGGGGTGGAGCTGGAAAAATCCAATATCCTGATGCTCGGGCCGACCGGGAGCGGAAAAACCTGTCTGGTGCAGACGCTTGCGCGGCTTCTGCAGGTGCCGCTCGCGATCACGGATGCGACCTCGCTGACGGAGGCGGGCTATATCGGAGATGATGTCGAGAGCGTGCTCTCGAAGCTGCTGGCCGCCGCCGGCAACGATGTGGAGCAGGCCGAGCGGGGGATTGTGTTTATTGACGAGATCGACAAGATCGCGAAGAAGCGGAACACGAACAGCCGCGATGTGAGCGGCGAGGCCGTGCAGCAGGGGCTGCTGAAGCTGCTGGAGGGGGCCGATGTGGAGGTTCCCGTCGGCGCGACGAGCAAGAACGCGATGGTGCCGATGACGACGATCAACACGCGGAATATTCTCTTTATCTGCGGGGGTGCATTCTCCGACCTCGGCAGGGTGATACGCGAGAGGTTGAACAAATCAGCATCGATCGGATTTTCTGCCGAGCTGCGCGACAAGTACGATGAGGAAAGGGATATTTTAAAATATGCCACAGGGGAGGATCTGCGCGAGTTCGGCATGATCCCGGAATTTCTGGGGCGTCTTCCGGTGCTCTGCACGCTTGAGGATCTCAGCCGTGATATGCTCGTGAGGATTCTGATCGAGCCGAAGAACGCGATCATACGGCAATATAAGAAGCTTTTGGCGATGGACGAGGTGGAGCTGAATTTTGAGCAGGGAGCGCTCGAGCTTGTGGCGGAGCGCGCGCTGGACAGAAAGACGGGCGCACGCGCTCTCCGGGCGATTCTGGAGGAATTCATGCTTGATATCATGTATGAGATACCGAAGGACGAGAACATCGGCAGGGTGACGATCACGAGGGATTATATGGAGCGGCGAGGGGCTCCCGGCATCGAGCTGCGCGGACAGAGGCCTGCGATCGGAATGAGCATGCCGTGACATCACTCAAAATATACAAAAAACGTTGTTTTAGAATATAAATGGATAATCACGGAAGGACAGGGAGCAAGATCCGGTGGATAATCTGCATAAAAGCTGTTAAGATAGCTGCAGCAAGAAAAAAGCTACAGCAGATTGACCGCCGCGGCCCGTTTCTTTCTTAAACGGCTGCGAGCTTAATGGGAGGAGCCGATCTTTATGAAGAAAAAAAATACAAACCGATTGACAAAATTGATTTTTGGCGAGCTTATCTGTCTGGCCGTTGTCTGTGTGGCAGTATTTGCTCTGGTGCGCTGGTCCGCACGGGCGGAGGGAAACAGCGCGGACGGAAGACAGCTGACAATGGCGCCTGTGCCGACGGGAGCGATATCGGCGTACGGGCAAGACCGGGAAAATGACGAAGAGAATGCGTCGAATGCAGGGATGCCGTCCCCGACAGCCGCAGAAGCAGGGAAGGATGCCGTGACGCAGCCGGGAGAGCCTAGGGCTTCTGATCCGTCTGATGAGGGGGATGTTCCGCAGGGAACCGGAAACGCCGGACAGAAACCGGGGGATGCTTTACAGTCGTCGCCGACGGACGCGCCGCAGTCAACCGATGCGCCGAAGCCGACGGCAACAACTGCGCCGAAGCCGACCAGTACACCGAAGCCGACAGCAACAACCGCGCCAAAGACGTCAAAGCCGCCGATGCAGAAGGCGAGGTCGCATAAAAAGATCTCCGAGCCGACGAGGCAGGCAGAACGCTCGGATGCCGTCGTGGTGTTTAATA
>CAMWWR010000058.1 GCA_947178045.1 uncultured Clostridia bacterium | reverse complement strand
GTCCTGGATATCCCACAGCTCCTGTCGGATGGCCTCAAGGTTCAGATCCCGGACAATCGGCCGCTTGTATCTGAGATTCCTTGCTTTTATCCGTCTGGTTTCTTCTGCACTCATGTTATCTCCCTCCCTTCCCTCTCTTGTGTTGCACCGGTGCAACCTTCCCCCCTCATGCCGGTAGCGCCTCAGCACTTTTCCCGCTCCCGCAGCTGTTCCACCAGTATCCGTACCGCCGCGTCCGTCATCTCCCGCGCCGCCCGGCAGCCGTGGTAACGTTTCACGATCTCCGCGCTTCGACGGTTGATTGCATCCTCCAGAAACAGGACGTCCGCAACGCCCTCCATCCCCTGAAACTCGAGATACAGCCGGTAGGTATCCGCCCAGATTCCCTTTACCTCCTGCGCTGACGGTATATGCTCCATCCAAATCCACCTCCCTGTCATTCTGTTCCATACCGTAACCGCGGAAACCACAAAAAACAGCTTCGGTTACCGGCGGGTTACGCCGCAAACCATTGATTTTACTGCACTTTCCGCAGTCGTAACCTATGTAACCTATTTTTTGCCCCCAAAGATACAAACCTCTTAGTATCCCTTTCTTCTGCCAACCCACACACAACATGATATAAAGCATGAAAATCGCAGGTTACACAGGTTACGAGGGTACATCCCCCGGCGTAAACGGAAGCTCCAGTTCCTCCTGGACCGGCTCAAAGTCGTTGCTTTCCGGTGGTTCCGCTTCTTCCTGCCCTTCTCCCGCATCCAGCTTGAGGAAGATGCAGCGCATAACCTTCCCCTGAAGCCGCTTTGATTTCGTAACCCGATTCTGTCGTTTCTCCTCCCCAACCTGCAGCAGGCCATGCCGTTCCGCCCAGGTCAGGAAGCCCTTTGCCGAAAAGTTCCCGCGCTCCGCCATCCCCTGGAATGCCAGACGGTTGATTACCGCGTAGCCGTTCTCCAGGCAGCCCCATACCTCGCCGCGGTATGCGCCGTACACATCCGGCACGAAATTATTCCGGTGCAGGTCGATATCCGACAGGATAAAGGCGTAGGCCCGCTCCTCCTCCGAGACGTCGTTCCGGCTTTTGAGCAGGCGGTAGCAGGCGTCAAAGTCCAGGTACACCCCGTCCCGGAAGATATGCTCCGCGGCCAGCCGGTCCGCCGTGAGCAGGATGCTCATCGGGATCAGCTGCTTTTCCTCCTTCTCCTCGCCCCGCTCACGCTGTCTGGCATAGAGGCGGTCAAGGAATTCCTGCTGAATGCGCACCAGCTCCTTCTCGCCGAGCTCCCGGACGAGCTCGATGAACGCCCGGCCGGCATGCCCGTAGTTCTCCCGGATGCAGTCGACCACGTCGGCACCCGAGGCAAAAAAGTTCCCCTCCGCCGCCTCCATCTCAATAATGCGGTTGATCGCACCGCCACTCATCGTCTCGTTCACGAGGGAGCGCTCGGCGTTCGTCAGAATAACGTTTTTCCAGTAGCGCTGGCGCTGCAGCCCGATGCTCGTGTTGGAGCGCTCCTTCCCGCCGCCGGCACAGAGGTTGTAGACGAACTCCGAAAAGTCGTCCCGTACCCGGTGCTGGATCTGCGACAGGTCGTCGATCGCTAACGGCAGATGGTTCAGGAAATCAAGCCGCACCTCGAGCGCGACCTCGTTCGCCCTGGCGCGGATGAAGTATCGTCCCTCCGCAGGGTCCGCCCACACCGAGGAGGCCAGCATCAGCGCCACGGTCTTTCCCGTCCCGGTCTTGCCGTAGGTGCTGACGATAAACGGCAGCGCGTGGAAGATTTGCAGCAGCGGGCTGGCGAACGAGGCCGCAAGGTACAGCGCAGGCTCCATCCGCCCGCTCGCCCGGACGGCGCGCACCAGCTCCAGCCACGGCTCCTGCGCGCACCAGCTCCAGCCAGCGCGCACCAGCTCCAGCCACGGCTCCTGCGCGCACCAGCTCCAGCCAGCGCGCGCAGGAGCCGTGGCTGCGCACCGCCTTCCATGCTCCGGAAAGCGCGTCGTCGTTGTCGAAGATGACCGACTCGTCGTAGGGCACGAAGGTTGTGCGGTCCAGCCAGCCCAGCTTTCCGGTGGACATCCGCTCCGGAATCTGCTTCTCGTTCATGCCGATCACGTCCGTCAGGTACTGGACAAGTGCCCGCGCGTTTTCCGAGCTCACACGGATTCCGTACCGGGACAGCGCGACGATCTTGTTGTTGGAGCTGACGGTCTCCATATCGGCAATGATTTCCCGCCAGCGCTGCCGGATCCGGTAGGCCAGTACAACCTTCATGTAGCCGGTCTGCGCATTCACAAGCACGGCGGTCGGCAGGATCGGATGGCTGCACGCGAGCTTTTCCCCGAGGTTCGTGAGGATGCGGATGCCGCTGTCGTCGGCGATCCAGCCGCCGCAGCGCAGCTTCGGATAGTCGCCGGAGAATTCCGTGTAGCCGCCCCCTGCCGCCTGGCCGTAGGCCTGCCGGAGCTTTTTGGAGGCGCGCAGCATCCGGTCGAAATGCTGCTTTGCCCCCAGCTCCTTCGCCAGGTCGGACAGGGTGCAGATCACGGCGGCCTGCTCCATCGGATCCGGGATCGCCCAGACCTGCTCGTAAATTTCCTCCTTCAGGAAGCTTTCTCTGGTCAGGTGTTTGTAATCGATCATACCTTTTCCTCCCGCAGCTCATCCTCCTGCAGCGCCTCCAGCAGATATACCGCGTATGGGAGCGCGTTCGCCGCCCGGCACCACCGCTCCGAGAAGGGCTCCAGCGCGCGCTCCTCCTCCCGCAGCGCACGGACTTTTGCTGCCTGCTGCTTCCACCGCTGTGCGGCGAGACGGCGGCGCTCCTGCTCCTGCCTCCGCTTTGTCAGCACCCGCCGGCTCTGCATCCATTCCTCCCAGGTGAGCGAACCCCCGGAGAGCTTTTCCAGCGCCCCGGCGAAGCTGCAGCCCTCAAAGTGCATGACAGCGTCAAAGACGTCGTAGCTCCTCCCCTCGGCAAAGCAGTGCAGGCCGTCGCGGAATACCTTCGCGCTCGCGTTTTTATCGTTGTGGAACGGGCAGCGGCACGTCCTGCCGCGGATTGCGACACCGTAGCCGGCCAGCACCTCCCGCATATCCTTCTGTTCGCGGACCGCCTCCCGGCGCAGCCGCATCTGTTCCAGCCGGTCAGTCTGCTCCCGGAAACCGGCCTGTTTCTGTCTATCCATCTGTCTTTCTCCTTCCGGACAGGATGTCCAAAATGACCCGCCCCGTCTCCGATTTTTCACAGAACAGGAAGCGGCAGCCATACTTTTTCTCCATGGTCACAAGGGCCTTGTACAGGGTCTCCCCCTGCATCGCTCTGGTAGCAAGATTCACCCACGCCCCGTTCTGCCGGACGCGTTTGATGCCCCTGGGATTCCGCCAGAAGGCCACGTCGGGCAGGTCCCGGATGCCTCTCCCGTGCTCGCACAGGATCAGCAGCCGGATGCCGTGCTCCTGCGCGCGGGCAAGCTCGGCGCGAAAGCGTACATGCTGCTGGCAGACGTTGCCGCACAGCTCGGTGAGGTTCTGCTTGCGGTCGATGACCAGCCGCGGATTATCCAGGCTCATGTAGTCGCCGACATAGAGCTTGGAGCTGACCGTCCGCACGTCTTCCTTCGCGAATTCCGCCAGGATGCCCCGGATCGCCTTTTGTTTTTCTCTGGTATCCACTACAATATCCATTTCTCTCTCCTTTAATTGAACGGCAACTCCTCGTCGAATTCCTCCGGGACGTTCAGGAAGCCGTCCCCGGATGCGGCCCTGCCCTCCGCTGCCGCCCGGCTTTCCGCGAACTCCAGTTCGTCCACAATCACCTGCACGCCGTAGACCTTCTGCCCGTCGTGCCCGGTGTAGTTGTTGTTCTGCAGCCGCCCGATGACAATCATCCTGACACCCTGCCGCAGATAGTTCTCGCAGAATTCCGCCTGTTTCCCGAAGGCCGTGCAGTGGAAAAAGTCTGCCGTCGGCTCCTCGCCCCGGTGAAAACGCCGGTCAACAGCAAGAGAAAACCGCGCGACCGCCGTGCCGGAGTCCGTATATCGGATCTCCGGATCCCTAGTCAGGCGGCCGATCAGGATCGTTTTGTTCATGCGTTTGCCCTCCCCCGGTCCGGGAGCTGCTTCAGCCGGTTCATGGCGGAGATGAATTGCTCCGTCGTGAGCTCCTCCACACTTGCGACCTGATAGTAATTGCACATGGAACGTTCCCCCACGCCGGTGCGCTGCAGCTCCCCGTGCAGGGTGGCAATCTTGATCGCGTCAATGCGTTCCGTACCGGCCGGGACAGCGGTTTCCTGCCCCGTTATGCCGGAGCTTCCTTCCATGGCTGTGCTGTCAGAACCGGCATTCCCTGCGGCCGGATTCTTCTGGTATGTATTCCCACCAGAAGCCTTTCCGCTCCCGCTCCCGCGCCGTGTTTTCCCTGTCTGTGCGGCGGATGCTTTCCCTTCGGTGCTGTTTGCGGCGGTATCTGCGGCCGCCCTGGCATTTCCTTCTGCAGCTGCGTACGTTGCGGGCTGCGGGCTGTCCGCATCCGGGTCGTACATCTCCTCCGTCGGGATGCAGAACACCTGGAAGCATGCGTATTTGAATGCCGCGGACAGCGCTTTGTTGGTCGCCTTGTCGCCGCTGTCCATCCCCTCGCCGACGACGACCGCCTCCACAAAGCTCCTGTCCTCGGCGTAGAAGGTGTATTTCACCCGGCAAACGGAGTAGATCAGGACGGCCCCCCGCCCGGTCGTCCGCTCCTCCCTCGTCTGCTCCAACACTTGGGGTACGGCGAAAATGCGGTTGTGGATCAACGCCGGGTTCAGGGCGTTCATCACGGCATCGACGCCGCGGTACAAAAAGCCCTGCTGCTGGTTTCTGCTGTCCTTTTTGACGGCCCCGATCTCCTTCATGACGCTGGTGATTCTGCCGTAGATCATCGGTTTGTTTTCTGTTTCGCTCATATCGATTCCTTTCTGCGCACCGCAGACGAAGCCCGGTGCTGCGTCGGTTATGGTTGTTAAAGTAAGAAGGCAGCGGATCGCTCCGCGGAACAAGCCATCAAACGGGACAGAGCTTCCACGGGTCTGATCCGCAGATGGTCCGAAGCCGGACGGTCTGTCCTTTTGTCAGCGGCAATTCTTCTGATACCGGATCCTCTGCCCGGTCAGAAAGGCTTCCAGCGCGCGATGCTGCCACGGCGCGGCGGTGACAAAATAGGCAATCGGCTGCTCCTCTGTTCCATCCGGGCCCGCCGGGAAGGGAAGCTCCGGCTCCTCCCCGGCTCCCGCTGCCTTCCCGGACACTTTCGGGTCAAAGGCCTCCGGGGCAGGGAATGCAATGCTTCCCAGCTCCGCGGTTTCCTCCGTCCCCGGAAAAGCAAGCTCCTCCGGAGCGCTGCTTTCATTCCCTCCGGCGGCTGGCCTGTCCTGTTCTCTCTGTGTTCGACTGGCTTTCTCCTGCGCTCCGGCCTGTCCCTGTATTCCAGCCGCTTCCTCCGCCCGTGCCGGCTCCTGCATGCGGGCATGTTCCTTCGCGCGAATGCGGTGTTCCTGCTCTTCCCTCTCCCGGGCAGCCTGCTCCGCATGTCTTTTCTCCTCCCGGGCCTCGCGTTCCGCCGCCTCTCTGGCGGCCTGTGCTTCCTCCTCCCGGCGGCGGCGCTCCTGGGTCTCGAGAATCTTTTTCTTCTGCGCCTCGTACTCATGGATGATGCGGACGGCATCGGACAGCTGACCGGTGCGGTGATACACGTTGAGTGCATCCTCCTCCGTCTCGCTCCCGAACGCCCGGATGGCGTCGATATCCGCCCGGTAGTTGCGGACCCGCTCATTGATCTCGTTACCGATACTCTTGAGGGAGGTGGACACGTTCAGCCACTCCTTCCGGAAGACCTGCTCAAAACGCAGTCCGGTGCCGGTGGCGGCCGAAGCAAAGTATTCTTGGGCCTTTTTCCGCTTTTCCTCCTTCTGCCGCTCCTCGTATTCCCTGACCTGCCGGTCAAGCAGCTCGATCGGCTGCTGGATGATTGCGACCAGCTCCTTCGTTTTCGCCTCAAAATCCAGGTACGGCTGCTGGAAGGCCGCCCTGACCTCCCTGCGCCGGTCCTCGACAGCCTTCGCGATTCTGCGCAGCGTCGCAATGTCCCGCCGGCGCTCCGGCAGGTTCGTTTCGGTGACCTCAATCTCCTGATACACCTGCATCCGCTCCCGGAGCGCGTCCCGGACCTCCTCGTAGTTGAAGGTAATCCGCGATGGTGTCTGATCGACTTTGATTTCCAGTTCCTGTATGGCTTCCAGTTTCTGCATGGTTTCCTCCTGTCTGCGTGCGTTCGCTGCCGGGCGGCTTCCTCCGCCAGGCCGGGATATGTATTATTCCGTCTTTCCTGATGTTCTCCTTCTTCTGTATGGTTCCGGAATGCGTTCTCTCTATACAGTTCTCTGCCCCTGTGCCAATGGGACGGCCTCAGTTCTCCTCCGTCCCTTCCTCGCAGTCACAGCGTTCATCCGGGTCGAGTCCGGCCCCGCAGAAAGGGCACCAATGGTAGTCCGCTTCCTCCCCCGAATCGTACACGGGAGCGTGCAGCGGGACGCCGTATTCCCGTTCTCCCCAATACCAGTCCACGATCATGGCGTTTTCCAACATGGCTGCTACCTCCTGTCAAATGCTCGTTATCTGATTTTTTGTTGCAATCTCACACGCGTTCCGGTATAATACAGGTGTGCTTTTACCAGACCGCGCTTCCCGCGCGGTGCATCCGCCCGGCAGAGGTTTCCTCTCTGCCGGGTCTTTCCATGCCCGGAAAAGTGGCTTTGCTTCATGGTCCTCATCATCCGGCATTCTACCGAGTGCCAGAAGATGCCCGCCCCGGATGTCGGCCGTCCAACCAAGAACGCAGTACAGGTGCAGGCATTCGCCGAGGGTGATGCGGTCCATGGCCTCGCGGCGGGACTGCCACTTCTTATACAAGCGGCGGCCGCGCAGCGAATGCTTGCCGTCTCCGATATATTTCAACTTCATTGGGTTCCCTCATCCTTTCTAAGTTTATGCTCTCCGCGCTGTGCCGGTTACCACATAGCCTCTGTCCGGAACATACTGCTGCAGGAAGGCGATAAAACCGCCTGCGTCCGAACCGGTCAGCGTCTCAAAAAAGCGCTTTGCCTCTTCCTCCGTCGGAAAGCCGTAATCCTTTCGGCCATAGTTTTCAAAAACCTCCACCTTAAACTCCGACGTTTTCGGCTCTGCAGATGCCTTGCAGTCCTCCGGCCTTACGTCGTCCGCGTAGTGGATTTCCAATTTCGGCTCTTTCTGCTCCTCTGTTCTGTCGGCGCTGAGGCGGCGGTGGCAGAAGGCCCCGCGGTTGCCGGTAACTGGCATGTCGGTACGATTGAATTCTGCCGCTGTGTAGTAGTCGGAGCAGTTCAGGATTCCCGGCGTTCTGTCCGGGTAGTGTGCCCGAAAGACGACGTGCGCCTCTTTCAGGCCGGGAGCTTCAACCTCCACCCAACCGCCGCAGAAGGGGAAGCAGGGATCTGATCCGAAGGTGTAAAAGACTTTCATGGTGCTTGCTCCTTTCTCAAGCCGTACACAGGCGCAGACTGTCGTTATAACTCTCGTAGCTCAGCTGCATACAGCGAAACCGTATGTAATTCCAGTCGGCCGCGTTGTAAAGAGGCTCCCTCCTCACCTCTCCGACCTTGCGGAGCCGGCGATGCCGGTTGACTTCGTATACCGGGGCGGTGTGCTGTATCCTGATCTTCTGCTTTTCAAAGCCGTACCAGTCACTGATCAGCCCCTTCGCTTCCTCCTCCGTCATCTTCCTGGTATTACAGTCAGTTTCGAGCTCCTCATAATCTTTCTGCGATACACCGACAGCGTCCTCGTATGGCTTCCACTCCTGCTCGCGCTCCAGCTGTCGGGTCAGCCGCTCAACCTGCTGCTTTAACGTCCCGATCGCGGCATCGCGGGAGCGTATCTCGTGGACGTACTCGCCGATCTCTTTGAAATAGCTCTGGTCGGCGCTGCTCCGGATTTGTCCGGCAATGCCGTCCTTGTTGGCCCGGTACGCCTCGCAGAAGGCGTCCTTGTCACCGGGAAAGTCTGCGTATGCCTGCTCGATTGCGGCATACTCCTTGCAGGATGGATAATAGCCGGTCCGCTGCTCAAACTCTTCGACAGTCATCGTGTCATGGTCTCCTTTCGTTCTCCGGATTGGCGTGTGATTCCTGCTGTCCTCCGGCCCGTTCTTCCTCCCACTCCTGACGCCAGATTTCTTCCAGCCGTTGTACTGTCAGGCGGTTGAGGATACTGAGAAATTCTATGATATCTACATCTTCTCCGGTAA
>CAMWWR010000057.1 GCA_947178045.1 uncultured Clostridia bacterium | reverse complement strand
GGCGTGGAGGAGGCCGAGATCCTTGAGATCATCGACCATCACCGGCTCGGCACGATCGAGACGATATCGCCGGTATTTTTCCGGAATCAGCCGCTCGGCTGCACGGCGACCATCATCTATCAGATGTATCAGGAAAACGGCGTCGAGATTGACGAGAAGACGGCCGGGCTGCTCTGCGCGGCGATCCTGTCCGATACGCTGATGTACCGCTCCCCGACCTGCACGGCGGCGGATAAGGCGGCCGCAGAGGCGCTGGCGGCAATCGCCAGGCTTGACGTGACGGAATTTGCGGGAGAAATGTTCGAGGCGGGCAGCGATCTGAAGTTTAAATCGTCCGAGGAGATTTTCTATCAGGATTTCAAGAAATTTTCGGCGGGGAAGATAACCTTCGGTGTCGGCCAGATCAATTCGATGAATGCGCTCGGGCTTGCCGAGCTGAAGGAGCGCCTGCTCCCGTACATGGAAAAGGCGTACAGCGAGCTCGGCGTGGACATGGTGTTCTTCATGCTGACAAACATCATCCGCGAATCGACGGAGGTGCTCTGCATCGGCAGCGGTGCGGAGAGTCTGCTGGAGAACGCGTTCCACCGCAAGAGCAGCGACGGCGGCATCCGGCTGGACGGCGTCGTGTCGCGGAAAAAGCAGATGATTCCTGCAATTATGACGGCGATCAATGCGTGAAGGCAATGCGTGAAGCAAAATTGCACTTGACAAAGCCCGCGGAATCGGGTATGATAAGAGCGTGCAATTTCAGCAGTGAACCGGGCTTGTACTGGTTTCGACGGGGGTTTTGAAGTTGCGGAAGCCATCCGTGGTCCGTGACCACGTTAAAACTCGGATTAAAATTAAACGCTGAAGACAATTTAGCACTCGCTGCCTAACGGCAGCTGTCGGGCCTGGGATTCCTGCGGCTTAGGTTCCGGCATCAAATTTGCAGGGCACTCCAGCGCTTAAGCTTTGCGGCGTCGGAAGAAATCATGAAGCTACTGAAATCCGCAGCCTGTCAGCCGGCGGCGGACGGAGGGAATGTCAGATGACTGACTGTGATGGGAGATGCTGCAGTGGATGGGCTTTCGGACAGGGGTTCGACTCCCCTCAGGTCCACTTGCCGGAATGCTTGAAAAAGATTTATTTTCAGGCATTCCGGCTTTTTGTTACTTCACTCTATAACGGTTACCGCGGTAAACTCGCGTTCTGCAGTCTCGATCCTTCCTCTCAACCGAAAAACACAGTGCCCCCAGACGGGCGACAGCTTTTCGTCCTCGCCGAATTCAATCGTCTCCACCGACCATTCCCCGGCCGGGAGCGTGAGGATGCAGCCGCCCGCCCGCGCACGGCAGCCGGCGTCTGGGCGGGCCGTATGTACGGCGAGACGGCCGGCCTTTTGCTCCCGGAAATCGTTCCGCTCATCTTCCAGCTCCGGCCGTTCGGCGAGCATGTAATTCAGGATCACACAGTTCTTATTCCCTTTGAATTTATCTCCCTTAAATACAAAATGCGAGGTCAGCGTTACGCGGCTCTCCTCAAGCTGCATGCTGCGACAGTACGAAAGAATGCCGGCCTGGCGCGGATAGGCGGCGGAAAGCTCGCAGGAGAAGGAGTCCTCTGAAAATACGGCGTCCCGTGCAGTGTATTCCGCGCCGTCGTGCTGCATGCAGCCGTTGATTTCCGGCAGATTGTGGAAGGAGGATTGCATAGTCCAGATTGTGTAGCGGCGTTCAGAAAAGGTGTCCCGCGTGTACGCGCCGACGCCGGCGTCGATCAGCACCGGGCTGCCGGCCGCGTAGACGATCACATTGCCGCAGTCGTTGTGATTGTGATTTTCGCCGTTGTGTCCGCCCTTGACGGCCATGCAGAAATGCCGGCCGCGGAAAATGCCGGCCTCAAGCGATGGGAAGCAGTCCCGCTGCCTGTATGCAGGTTCGTCTGCGTAGTTTTCGAGGTCCGCGGAGGCAAGCGCGGCGTTCAGAACGGCGCGGAAATCCATATTGTCCCGGAGGGTGGGATCGGGGTCAACGGTGGAATGCGCGTGGTATAAAGCCGCACCGAAGGCCGAGAGCTTCGGGAGATTCCCCTCTGTTCCCATCCGGAAAATCATGGATGCGTTTGGTTTGATGCGCGCGGCACAGTCCGCAAAATTCATATAGTAATTTCCTGTTATATGTACCTTCTGAATAAAGGAGTACATCGCGGCAAGCTTTGCCGCGTCAAAGCTCTGACAGAGGCCGCATTCGAAGAAATGACCGACGGAATGCTCCCAGTACTGCGCGCCCTCGTCGCAGCCGCCGTCGTCCGGATAGTCCTCGAAATAATTGCGCAGGGAGGCGAGGCAGCTGTCCGCGATTTCCTGCAGCTGAGGAAGACGGCCGACAGGAAGAAGAGAAGCGAAGTAGGACGAAGGCTGTGCCTGTGCCCATGCGGTTTCAGCCTCGTCCCACGGCAGTGCGTCCGGCAGGACGGAACGCACGCATTCGAGAACACCGTGAATGCACCACGGCGTCCAGTTGGACGGCGTCGGACGGCGGTTTTCGCCTAGGTCGCGCCACCAGTAGTCATGGGTTAAAAGCGGTACGAAAATCCGTGCGTCGATCGTCTCCCAGATTTGCTTCTGCAGTGCGGCGTCGAGCGGCAGACGCGCGGAGATCATCGCGAGCGCCGCCGCAGTCTGAGAAGAAAACAGATCGATATTTGTCTCCACTCCGTCCGGCAGCCTCCCGCCGGAATGGGCCGGAAGTACCCAGGAGCGCTCCCGGAGCGTACAGCCGATAATGCGGGAGAGCTCCGGAAGAAAACGTCCCTCCCCCTCACAGAGCTCGCCGATCGCAAGGCGGTTTAGGAGTTTGCGACGGCGGAAATTGACGCCCTCGTAATTTACGCGGTTGCCGCTGCGCGCAAATTCGGTGTATAATTCCTCGCTTAAATCCCCGGCATCCGCGTTAAGGCAGAGCTCGGCCTCTTTTATAGCCGCTTTGCGGAAGGTGTGGGAGATGGTCGTCCGGTTTGTATTCATAAAAAGGGCTCCTTTCTGCGGTAGGGTGATTTGCGGAAACGCTGATCAATCGGCGCTTCCTTAAGGGCAGAAAAACGGTTCTGCTGCTGTCGCGGGAAATTCCGGTTCCATCATAGTGCAGCAAAGGGGAAAAGTCAACCGGTGCATGCGCGGGATTTTTGTTGCAGAAAAGCTGGAGACTTGTAACTAAGGAAACGCTGAATAAAGCGTTTCCCTGAGAAATGCAGAGTGACTTTTTATCCTGTATATGATACAATATTGTCAGGGAAACGCGGATGAAAGCATTTCCCGCGCCGGATTTTATTTTTTGCTGGAAAGCGGAAAACGGAGGCTCAGGAGGAAATGCGGATGAAGCCGGATGAGCGGTCTGACTCAGGCAGGGAAGAGGAGGAATTTATAAGGCTGATGCGCTGCGGTCACGGGCGCTGTGCCGTCATGCTGCAGGGGGCGCCGGAGCGTTACCGGGAGGCTGTGCGGTACGGCTGTCTCAACGATCTGAGCTACGACATGCAGTGCGAGGGCTCGCGCGGGGGATACATGTACCGGCTTGCGTGCCGCTTTGGGGAGAACGGGGATTTTCTGGCGGAGGCTGCCGAAAAATTACTGCGGGAGGAACCCCTGGGGAACTGGAACCTGTTTTGTCACCTCTGCGATTTCGTTGCAGGCTACGCCTTTGACGGGAATGCGTTTGCGGCCGGTGTGCTGGAGGAAACGTATGTCAGGCTCTTCCGGGGGATTATGACGACCCGGGCCGGTGCTGCACATTCTGCCCTTGTGGACAGCTATGAATATACGGCAATCCTTCTGATGCAGCTGAAGGGCTCTGAACGGCTGACAGAGCTTGCAGGCGATATGGGCGCATATTTTATCCGGCGCAGGCGGGCGGAGGATAGCAGCCTGCAGGGGGATTTTCTCTGGTTTTTTACATGTGCCGCAGAAAAATACGAAGAGGATTTCCTGCAGAAACTGGATCAAACCTCACCGCAGCTGCGCCGGTTTGTCCGTGTGATGGGCAGTGGGAGGAAATATCACGCCCGGATGTCTGAAGCGCCGAACGCCGGGGAAATCTGCGAGCGGGTATCCGCCGGCGGCGCTGGCCCGCGTGAACGGGTCTTGTTTGGAAGACAGGCGGGGACGGAGGAAAAGAGGAAGCTCGCAGAGGCGGCGCTGGCAGAAAAGGATGAAGAACGGGCCGCCGCCCTGCTCCGGATGTTCACGGCAGAATATAATGTATTCCCGCTCGATCCTGCTCCACTCATCCAATATGCCGTGTGCAGGCGGGGAGAGCGCAGGGATGCCGCACTCGATGCGCTCTCGTATATCAGGGCGGACAGCGTGCATAAGCTTGCCGTCCGTCTGCTGGACGGCGCGGACAGCATGGAAAACGGAACAGACGGCGGCCTGGCTTCTTCGGCGGCAGAGGTTTCCGGCATTTCAGATGCCTCAGTTGCTGCAGACGCCCTCTGCATGCTGCTCCGGAATTACAGGGAGTCTGATTTTAACCTTTTGCTTCGCGCCCTCGGCCGGCTTGAAATCGATCCTGAGGACGGGAACGGCTGGCACGGCGTCGTTTGTCGTATTCTGGATGAGGCAGAGCAAAGCGGCCTGCCGGATGAAGCATTGCGTTTTGTCTATGAAAAATCGATCTGCTCCTGCTGCCGGAAAGATGCGGTGGAGCTGATGCAAAAAAGGGGCATTTTGACTGGGGCGCTGGCGGAGGAATGTCTTTTCGACTGCAATGAGGAAATCCGTGAGCTTGCGGGCCGGCCGGCGTGACCGCACCGCCAACTTTTTCTTTACACTCCCCGCGCTTTTCGGTATAATATACCTGCCGCGCAGAGGCCGTGAGCCTGCGGGCGCGGCGTTTTGAAATGTTTGCAAGGGCCGGTTTAAGAAAGCCGGTGTGCCGGTTGCGGGGAAGTCGAGGGCTGATCCGTAGCCATACGCAGAGGAAGAAGCAGATGATATGGCAGGAAGAAAAAGGAGTTCCCGCCGTCTGACGGGATCGCGAAAAAGAAACAGGCGTGCAAGAGAGAAACGCCGCAGAAGAAGACTTACGTTTGCCTCCGCATGCTCTCTGTTTGCGATACTGCTGCTGTTTGTGAGCGGACAGCTGGATTGGGAGAACCCTGGAGGGAGCGCCGCATGGCTGGGCAGCAGTGCGGCGGAGCAGGGCGGCAGCAGCGGGAAGGACGATGATACTTTCCCGGAAAACAGCGGCGGAACGGAAGAGAGTCCGCCCTCTGCACAGCAGGGCGATGCCTCCGGGGGGAAGGACGACGGCAATGCCGGGGAAAGTCTGCTCACCGTCACCTATCTTGACGTCGGACAGGCCGACTGCACGATTCTGCAGTGCGGCGATCGGACAATGCTGATTGACGGCGGAGGAAATTCCGGGGCGCGCACGGTGCTCGCGGCACTGGAGGCGCTCGGCGTGGAGCGGATCGACTATGTGGTTGCGACGCACAGCCACGAGGACCACATCGGAGGACTGGACGAGGTGCTGGCGCGTTGTCCGACGGAGAATATTATATGCCGCAGAGAGGAGAGCACGACGAAATCGTATCTGGATTTCCTGAGAGAGGCAGAGGCATGTGGAGCAAGGTGGATCGTTCCGGAGCCGGGGCTGAAATTTGCGCTCGGGGATGCGAGCTTCCTGCTGCTTGCGCCGTCGGAGGAGGTGTTTGAGAAAGCGAATAACTGCTCCGTCGCGCTGCTCGTCACGTTCGGGAAAACACGTTTTCTGTTTACGGGGGACGCCGAGGCGGAGAGCGAGCGGGCCATGCTGGAGCTGGGGCTTTCTCTGGAGGCCGACGTGTACAAGGCCGGACACCATGGGAGCAGCACCTCGAGCACGGAGAAATTTGTGGAGGCGGTCGACCCGGTTTACGCGGTTATCAGCTGCGGAGCGGGCAACGAGTACGGGCATCCGCACAGCGAGGTAATGTCGCGGCTTGAGGAGCATGATGTGCAGATTTACCGCACGGATATGATGGGGACCGTCACGATTGTTTCGGACGGGAAAACGCTGAACATACGCACGCAGAAGCCCGCCGCGCAGGGGCAAGAGCATTACCCCGCGCGAAATCGTGCTTTTTACGATTTCTTTGCATCATATTTGTTACAGGGAAGCCGAAGGCTGAACTGTAATGAATAAACAGGGCAGGTTCGCGGAAAATAAGATCGTTAGAATGTTCAATCGCGGGATTTGTGTCTGCGCGCTGCCTGACACAAATCTCGTTATGCGCAGAAAACGGCGCACAGGAGGGTATAAACATGAAAACGATCAGTTTCTATGACGCGAAGTCCTATGATAAAATGTTTTTTGACAAACGTAAGAAGGATTTTGATTTTGAGATCAATTATTATGAGGATAAGCTGAACCGCCGGAGCGCGCTTATGGCGGAGAACAGCGATGCGGTCGTGGCCTTTGTGAACGATACGCTGGACGCGGCGACACTCGACAAGCTGTATGAGCTTGGGATACGGGTCATCGGAATGCGCTGCTCCGGCTATAATAATGTGGATTTCAAGGCGGCCTACGAGCGCATTCATGTGCTTCGCGTGCCGGCGTATTCGCCGTATGCCATCGCGGAGCATGCGATGGGTATGGCAATCATGCTCAACCGGAAGCTCCACCGTGCCTACAACCGCACGCGGGAATACAATTTCAGCCTGAACGGCCTGACGGGCTTTGATTTTCACGGAAAGACCATCGGTGTTATCGGCACAGGAAAGATCGGACAGGCATTCATCAATCTGTGCCTCGGCTTCGGGATGCGCGTGCTGGCTTACGACCCCTATCCGCTTGAGCGCGACGGTGTGACGTATGTGGAGCTCGACGAGCTCTGCCGGGAAGCGAGCGTGATTTCGCTGCACTGCCCGCTCACGAAGGAGACAAAGCATATTATTAACGAAGAGACCATCGCAAAGATGCGGGAGGGCGTGATTCTGATCAATACGTCCAGAGGGGCGCTCATCGACAGCGAGGCGCTGCTTGCCGGCATCAAATCGCACCGGATCGGCGCGGCCGGGCTGGATGTGTACGAGGAGGAGACGGACTTTTTTTACGAGGATCTCTCGGACACCATCATCCAGGACGACGTGCTCGCCAGGCTGATCTCCATGCCGAATGTCGTCGTCACCTCGCATCAGGCGTTTCTGACCGAGGAGGCGCTGGACAATATCGCCCAGATAACACTCTCGAACCTGCGCGATTATTTCGACGGGAAGCCGCTGCTGAATGAGGTTTGCTATCACTGTAATAAGAAGCCTGGCTGTAAAAAGGACGAGCTTGCGCGCTGCTTTTAGGGAGATAGAGCGGAGCAAAAAGAGGAGGATTCATCATGAGAAACAAAAGGATTTTGACAATGCTGACGGTCGGTCTGCTTTCGGCGGGAATCGCGTTCGGCGGCTGCGGAGATCAGGAGGAAAAGAACCCGGACGCCGTGCCGTCCGAGGCCGGCGGGACGGTATCCGCCGGGGAGGACGGGGAAAACGACGAAAATGAGACAAAGACCGAACCGGCCCTGTCGGAGGAGGCAAAAAAGCAGAAGCAATTTGCGGATCCGGCAGAGGGAGAGCTCTATGCGAAAATAAATATTCAGGATTTCGGGACGATAACCGTAAAATTTTTCCCGGAAGAAGCGCCTCTTGCGGTCGAAAACTTTGTAACGCACGCGAGGGAGGGCTATTATGACGGCGTGACCTTCCACCGCATTCTTGATGATTTCATGATACAGGGAGGCGACCCGGAAGGCACCGGCCGGGGCGGAGCCAGTATATGGGGTAAGGATTTCGCGGACGAGTTCGCGGATGAGCTCCATCCGCTGCGCGGTGCGCTCTGCATGGCAAATATCGGGGAGCCAAATACAAACAGCAGTCAGTTTTTTATCGTGCAGGCGGATGCCTCAACGATTGCCGAGATGGAGCGGCTGCTCGATGCGCGGTTTGAGGTGAAGCTAAAGGAATATATCAAGGCCGGCTACGGAACGGAGCTGAGCGATGAGCAGGTTGAACTGTACGAAACGTACGGCGGCACGCCGTGGCTGTTCCGGCACCATACGGTATTCGGACAGGTCCTGGACGGCTATGAGGTGCTGGACGCCGTGGCGGGCGTAAAGGCGGACAAAAACGGTTCTCCGGAGAAGGCAGTTTTCATTGAATCGGTGGAGATCCTGAGCTGGGAGGGACAGCAGGAGGAATAAAATGAAGGATCGTTTTGTGTTGGACGGTTATGCTTATGATACGAAGGCTGAGTGGGAAGAGGCGAAAAGGGAGGAGGAATCCATCCGCTATATCCGGGCGAAGACGGATCTGAAGAATCCGGCGACACTTTTGAAGGTCTATACCGGGCTGGTGGAAAAACGGACGCTTGTCACCCC
>CAMWWR010000056.1 GCA_947178045.1 uncultured Clostridia bacterium | reverse complement strand
GGGGATCGCAGAATTCCGTCATCACCTGACGGCATACGCCGCACGGTGCCGTATAATCCGACGGAATCCCTTTCTTGCCGCCAATTACGGCAATCGCGGTAAATTCCTGCTCTCCCTCGCTGACCGCCTTAAAAAAGGCCGTGCGCTCCGCGCAAACTGCAGGTGAGAACGCCGCATTTTCAACATTGCAGCCCGTATAAATTCTTTTGGATGCCGTCAGCAGCGCCGCCCCTACCCGAAAGCCGGAATAAGGCGCATACGCCCGCGGCAGCATTTTTTTTGCCTCCGCGATCAGTTCCCGGCAGATCAGGTCGCTGATCGTGTCCCCCGACGGCGGCAGCGCCCCCGCAAACGATGCCAGCTCGCCCTTCTCCTGACATACCGGTACATTCCGATTTTCCTGTTCCCCGCTCATACGCAGCTCCTTTCCATTTTCTTCAGCAGCTTCACGACGCGGCTCGTTCCCAGCCGGTCCGCGCCGAGTTCCACAAAGCGCTCCGCATCCTCCAGGCTCGCGATGCCTCCGGCCGCCTTGATCCTCACGCCCTTGCCGACATGCTCCCGGAACAGCCGGATATCCTCAAAGGTCGCCCCCGCCGCCGCAAACCCGGTCGAGGTCTTGATGAAATCGGCCCCGGCCTCCGTCACAAGCTCACACATCCGGATTTTCTCCTCGCGCGTGAGCAGGCAGGTCTCGATGATTACCTTAAGCACCCTGCCCTGTGCTGCCTCCTTCACCCGCCGTATTTCCTCCAGCACCAGGTCAAAACGCCCTTCCTTCACAAAGCCGAGGTTGATTACCATATCAATCTCATCCGCGCCGTTCGCCACGGCGTCCCCGGTTTCAAACACCTTCGCCGCCGTCGTATGATAGCCGTTCGGGAAGCCGATTACCGTGCAGACCGGAACCCTTCCGCCCAGATATTCCTTCGCCCGCCACACAAAGGACGGCGGAATGCACACGGAGGCCGTGCCGAATTTCACCGCATCGTCGCAGAGCTCCCGGATCTCCTCCCATGTTGCCGTCGGCGCGAGCAGCGTGTGATCGACTCGCCTCGTTATTTCCTTAATTTCTTTCTGATTCATAGCCGTCCCTGCCTCCTCACCGTCACACAAGTGCCAGCGCGATTTCCATCATATCGCGGAAGGATGTCTGCCTCTCCTCCGCCGACAGCGATTCACCGGTGTAGAGATGATCGGAGATTGTCAGCAGACAGAGCGCCTTCTTCCCGGCTCTCGCCGCGTTCATATACAGCGCGGCCGCTTCCATCTCCACGCACATCACTCCCATCGCCTTCCACGCGTCGTTGTCCGCCGCGTCGTCGGTATAGAATATGTCCGAGGACAGGATATTTCCTGCGCGGATCGGAATATTTCTCTCTCTGGCGGCCGCAACCGCCCGCTCGAGCAGACCGAAATCTGCCGTCGGCGCATAGGTTCCCGGCAGCTTGTATTGCGACGCATAATTTGAGTTTGTCGACGCCGCCATGCCCGCGACAACATCCCGCACCTTTACCTCGTCCGACAGCCCGCCCGCCGAGCCGATGCGGATAATGCTCTCCACGCCGTAAAAATGATACAGCTCGTAGCTGTAAATACCGATCGACGGCATTCCCATGCCGCCCCCCATCACCGATACCTGTTTCCCCTGGTAGCTGCCTGTAAAGCCAAGCATATTCCTGACCTGATTAAAACAGGTCACCTCCGTCAGATACTGCTCCGCGATAAACTTCGCGCGCAGCGGATCACCCGGCATCAGCACAGTCTTTGCAATTTCACCCTCGCGCGCCGCATTGTGCGGCGTCGGCGTCGTTCCAGCCATAGTATTCCCTCCTCCTGTCATTCCATTATAAAAAGCTGATTTCAGTATACCACCTCAGGCAATATTTTGCAACGAAAGCAGACCGCTTGTTCAGCCGGATGCGCACGAGTTTTGCGGGTAGTTTCTCTGTTTTTTTTCTTGCACCGATTGAAATCCGCGCTGCTTTCATGCTATACTTAAGGGAGCGCCGATTAAATCAGCGCTTCCTTAAATAAATTTTAAGAGCAAAAGGAGGCTGCTATGCTCAAACCAAGAGAAGCCGAAGATGAATTGAAGATCGGGGCAAGCCTGACGCCGGGCCCCTGGGAGCAGCACAGCCGCTCCGTCGCCGAGAACGCGAGACTGATCGCGAGGAGGGTGCCGTGGCTGAATCCGGACCGTGCGTACGTCGCCGGACTGATGCATGACATCGGGCGCAGATTCGGAATCAAGGGGATCCTGCACATTTTCGACGGATACGAATATATGCTGACGCTGGGGGACGAGGATATCGCCCGCATTTGCCTGACGCACTCCTTCCCGCTGAAGGATGTCGATACCTTTTTGGGAGTATACGACTGCACGCCGGAGCAGAAGGCCTTTCTGTCGGACTATCTGCAAAACACAGAGTATGATGATTATGATCTCCTGATCCAGCTGTGCGACGCGATCTCGCTGCCGGGCGGCGCGTGCATTATGGAAAAGCGCCTGGTCGAGGTCGCCTTAAGGCACGGGCTTCCGTCCTTCACGCTGGACAAGTGGAAGGCCTTTATGAATGTCAAGCGGCATTTTGACGAGCTGTGCCAGTGCAATATTTACAGCCTGCTCCCGAACGTGCTGGAGAATTCGTCCGTAAACCTGCTGTAGCAGGCACAATTCTGCTTATTCACCCGCCGTTTCCAAATTCCCTTCCCAATTTTGTGACCGCCGGTGTTTTTTCCGGTTTTTACAGGTGAAAGGAGCTGAAACACAGAACGAATCAAAAAATTTTAAATGCCGCTTGTGCGGCGGGACAGGAGGAATAAGCATGAAAAATAAAGACTTGCTGCATGCAATGACCGATATCGACGACAGGTATATCGAGACTGTAGGATCGGCAAAGCGAAAAAATAATACGGCAGGACGCCGTCTGGCGGGAATCGGTATCGCCGCGGCCGCCTGTCTGTGCATCGCCGTCGGAGCTGGCATTCTGATCGGCCGGACCCGCAGGGATTCCGACGGCAGTCCGGACGGCCTTCCGAAGCCAACGGGCCTTGCGGATTCAAACAATGTCGCAGGTATGGACGGCGCCGCCGATCCGGGCAGTCCTGCCCCGACGCAGGCCGGGCAGAAAAATCCGTCCGCGGACGCCGTTTATGTAAATTACGCAGTTGCACAGGCCGAGTATCCGGACCGCATTCCTTATCCGAACGAGGCCTCCTTTTCCGACAACTGGGACGATTTCGACAATGCATGGATTCAGTGGCGCAATGACCATAACGAACGCACCCATGGGGCGGAGGTCCTCCGGGACAGCCTGTACCCGTTCTATACAAAAACACTGCAGGAGCTCCTTACCAGCGAGGAACCCGTCAACCGCGCCTATTCTCCTCTCAATCTGTACATGGCGCTCTCCATGCTGGCCGAGCTGACCGACGGCAACAGCCGCAGCCAGCTTTTAACGCTGCTGAATGCGGACGGCATGGATACGGTGCGCCGGCAGGCTTCCATCCTGTGGGACGCAAACTATTCCGATGACGGCGCGGTGACGAGCCTTCTCGCAAATTCCCTCTGGCTGAACCAGAATATCCGATTTGTTCCGGATACGCTGAACACGCTGGCCGATACCTGGCACGCCTCCTCCTATCAGGGTGAGATGGGTTCGGAAGAATTCACACGGGCGTTTCAGAGCTGGCTGAATAAGCAGACCGGAGGACTTCTCGCCGACCAGATCAGCAATGTCCGCCTGACGCCGAACACCGTGCTCGCACTGGCCAGCACGATCTATTACCGCGCGCAGTGGTTCGGCAAATTCAGCAAAAACAACACCGACGAGGGTATCTTCCATGCGGCGGACGGCGACATCACCTGTGATTTTATGCATAAGACCGACTCTCAGTTCTATTACTGGAGCGACAACTTTTCCGCCATCTCCCGCTCTCTCGAAAACAGCGGCGACATGTGGCTGTTTCTGCCGGACGAGGGCGTATCCGTCAACGAACTGGCCACTGACGAGAATGTACTTCGGCTGCTGCTTCAGAACAGAATGGACTGGAATGATCGGACCTTCACCAACATAAATATCTCTATGCCGAAATTTGATATCGTCTCGGAGCTTGATCTGATGAAGGAGCTGCCGAAGCTGGGAATCACCGATATTTTTGATCCTTCCCTCTCGGATTTCAGCCCGATGACCGGCGATGTGGATGAAATTTTTGTCTCTCAGGCAAAGCATGCGGCCCGCATTTCCGCGGACGAGGACGGCTGCATCGCGACCGCCTTTACCGCGATGGCAATGGCGGGAGGCGCCATGCCGCCGTCGGACGAGGTCGATTTTACGCTCGACCGCCCGTTCCTTTTCGTCATCACCGGTGCGGACGGCAACCTGCTGTTCGCCGGAGTGGTTGAGCGGCCGTAAAAACACGGCTCCTGTCCAAAACCGGGCAGGAGCCGCAAAATAAAGCATATCAAATTGCAATTCGGATTAAGCCTCTTTCTGCTTCTTCAAAAGCACCGCTGCGCCCGCGAAGACAACAACAGCCCCGATTATGTAGAAGTAGATGCTGTTCGTCAGTCCGGTCTTCGGAAGCTGCGGCTGAGCCGGAGCGGAATCGCCCGCGTCTGCCGCCGGAGCCGCCTCCTTCAAAGCATAAGTCAGTGCATAGACATTCGGGGTCTTCACCGTATCGTTGTTAAAATCCGACGGGGTGGATACCGCCACGGTATTCTTTCCGGCGCTCAGATCTGCAGTTACGGTGTATGTCAAAAACGTATCCCAATCGCCCGCGCAGGTCAGATTGACCAGACTCGCAGCTGCACCGTTCACGCTGAGGCCGAGCTTGCGTGCCGCCGAGCCTTCCTTCGCCGCATAAACGACGCCGATTTCATACTTGCCCGCGGTCTCGGCATCGATCGTAAAAATAATGCTGCCGATGCTGTCCGACTTCAGGCTGACATAGCCGTGGCGCTCGTCGTACATCGCGTGATCGGTCTTTTCTCCGGCATCACTCAGATTGTCTGCCTCCGCATCCGCCGCATACAGAGTGCCCTGCTCTGCGGCAAACGCCTTCTCACAATGCGGAGCCATCAAAAGGCCCGCCAGTACCAATGCAAAACCAGCTTTGAAAAACTTTTTCATTTGAAGCACATCCTTTCTGGAAATTTTATATTTACAGTCTTAATTATACAAAAAATAATCCGGTTTTTCAAGATTTTTTAAAAATTTTGGAAGCGGCATATTCCTCTGTCAATCCAGATGGAACACCATCGCCAGATCCTCGCTCACCGGGCTGTTGTCCGGGTTCGTCTCCATAATGTCCGCCATATAGTCCCACCATTTCCGGCAGATCTCCGTGTCCGCGCTACGGTTCCAAAGCTCCTCGTCCTCGATTTCGAGATACCCGAACAGCACATTTGTCTGCGGGTCCAGGAATATGGAATAATTGCTTCCTCCATACGCGTGAATCATGTCCTTCATCTCATCCCACAGCAAATTATGACGGCGCTCATATTCCTGCGCCATCCCCGGATATAATTTCATTTTAAAGCCCTTTCTCATTGTTTACCTCCGCAGAATATTCAAACATCATTCTTTTCTGTCCACCTATCTCAATGCTTTTTCCAGCTGCCATACTACCTCGCTGAAATACCTTGCCGGGACATCCTGTAAAGCATACACACATTCCTCGTTTTCCGCACCATACCGGAGGCTTCCCTGCCCGTCCCTTCTCACCCGGTAAAACCTCGCGCCGTAAATGGTGACGTCCTCATCCTCTCCTTCCACATAGCTTCCTGAAAAATCAAGCTCTACGCCGAGTCCAAGCTCTGCATCCTCGCGATACCAGGTATCAAAGCAGCCCGCATCCTCCACCATGCCGCGATTCCAGCCAAGCTTTGTGAGGCTTCTGCCCAGGGCAATGTCGTTTATGATTCTGTCGCGGAAGCGCGCGAGCTCCTTCTGTCCTGTTTCCTCCGGCGTCACCCGAAAAACTGTGCGGCTCAGCTGCTCGACCGGCTGCCTGATCTCATAATCCGAGAGCTGCTGCTTCCAGGCGTTCTTTGCCTCGTCCGCCAGCTCCATCGGATGCACCAGCGCGATCCTTCCTCCTGCGGGCGGCAAATATTCCTCCTCGTCCGCCGTGCCAAAGGAACCGTCCCCCATATAGCGGAAGCTCTGCACCAGCCTGCCGTCCTCGTACACACCCCAGATCAGCCTGGTCGCAAACGGATGCATTACCGGATTTTTCAAAAAGAGCTGCTTCCAGGCATCCACTCTCCATTCTCTCGCCGACCAGAGCGCGTATTCCAGCCGCTGCTTCTGGCTGGTTACGGTCGTCTTCAGCTGCTTTTTCAGCTGTTTAAATTCCTTGTAAGCGGCCGCCGCCTTCGCTGCATCGTCCTTCCTGCCCGGCGACGGAAGGGTTTTCAGCCTTTTGGCGCGCGTGGCAGCTTTTCCGGCATCTTTTTCCGGCACTTGTGCCGTTTCGAACACCTCAAGCTCCAGCTCCGGCGTGAGCACTGCCAAAAACGCACGCGTCCCATAGTCAACATACCTCTCCATATTCTCGTCAAAACCAAAATCCGGTACAACGCGGTCCGCCAGCTCCTCGCGGCTGATGTTGAGCGACCCTGCCGCAAAATCCAGCGCCTTGCCTGCCGCGGCCTTCACCTGCCTGAACCGGAAATTCCGCGCGATCCCGTCCACCGCAAGCAGCGCCTGCGGCAGCGGATTCAGACTCAGCGCATATACCGCCTCGCACGCAATGGCCCCTCTGGCACACTGCGGCCACTCCTGTATCTGCTGCTTCAGCTTTCCAACGATCGCTGCGCCGCCGTGGAGCGCCGCCGCATAAAGCACCCAGCGCTTTTTCGATTCCGCCCCCGCCGCCAGCCATTTGTCAAACAATTCATTGACATATACGGAAAATTCCTCCGCATTCAGCGCCGATGCCAGAAACATTGCGTTTTTGCTGATTCTCCCTCGCTGTACAGGCACGGCGGCACGCTGGCTGTCCCCGGAGGGGACAGCCGCCGAGGCATAGCAGAGGAGAATTGCCTGAAGATATTCTTCGTCCGCTGCCGGAGCAGCCGCCCCGCAAATTTCCCCCTGCTCTGGACTGGCATCCTTCTCCTGTTCCGCACCATTCGCCTTCTGCGCCGCCGAAAAATGCACCTCCGAAAACGGTGTTTCATACGCCCAGGCAAGACTGCGCTTCGCATTCCCTTTATGCAGCTCCTTTACAAGTGCCTCTCTTGAAAATGTCCCTGCGCCGGCATCTCCTTCCGCCGTATGATCCACCACGTTTTCCAAAAGCTCTCTCACCCTCGCATTCTTCTCTTTTCCGGCCGCTTCCCGGAACAATTCCCCATAATCTGCGCCCGCCTCCTGCCACACGGACAGCACGCGTACCGCAAGCTCCCGCTCCGCCGCCTTTTTGGAAGAAAGCAGCGCCTTTACCTCCTTCTCCCAGCCCCTCTCATTACACAAAATATCAAGCAGCTCCTGATTTACCAGCTTTGCTGTGTCCTGCGAATATTTCAAAATCTCCGCCTTATTTTTTTCCGCCTCCCGCCGCATCACACGCAGCCCGAAAAAACGCCCGAATGCCTCCGCCTGCGCAAATGCGTTCAGTGTCTCCTCCCTCTGCTCCTTTAAATACCCGGCAAAGCTTTCCTCTGCTCCGTCAAGGAACTCTCTGCTCATCCCGCCGTACAGATCGCCCAGATAGATCACGCCGTCCAGCTGCCTGGAGACTTCCACTCCCTCCAATGCAAAATTCCGGAACAATTTTTCGACCAGCCAGGGCCGTACCACCCTCCATTCCTCCCCAGCCTCCTCCGATATGCAGTCATTGAGGAAGATGACAGAATGGCTTGAATGCCAGAGCAGCATCAGCACCTGGCAGCGACGCAGAAAATCCTCATCCGGATATTTTTCCAAATACTTTTTCAGAAGGCTTTTCATCCACCCTGCATCCCTCTGCTTTTGCAGGCGTTCCAGGCACGGATACAGGGATTCCGTCTTCTCCTGCCCGTAAAGATACGCCTTTATCACCCCGGCATCCTCAAAATCCGGCACTACTGCGGCAATCAGCTGATCCAGTTCCTGCCTGCCCCCGTCCTGCCGCCTTTTTGCCAGAATACTGCTGTACAGCGCCGGGTCGTGCTTTTCTACCGCTTCCAATATGGTTTTGTCCGCGTTCTCCGCCTCCATCGCATTCTGAACAACCCGCCAGCTCTGGTGGTCATTCTCGATCTGCGCCTGAAGATATTCCGACTCCACCCGCTCCAAAACCCTGAGATAATCCTCTCGGTTATTCTGAAACTGCACCTCCAGAATTTCCGTCAGCCCCTTGCGCGCCGCCCAGTAAATATAAGCTTCCCGGTCAAGTCCAGT